>CAMLYL010000004.1 GCA_946491665.1 uncultured Lachnospiraceae bacterium
TTTTGAGCCTATTTTTTTCGACTCAGTTTTTCATAGATTACTTGACACTACCCCCGGACAGATAGTGCCCGATTTTCAAAACTCTCTTTTTTCATAAATCCGAACGGATAAAAGCCAGGATATCACATATACCGCGGCAGACGCCAGCGGCAGAATCACTGCCCAGGCTGTATTTACAGACAATCCCGAAACCAACGGTATATCACGGGTCCCCATGAACGCGCCGACACATACAGCGGCCGCCACCAGAACAGCCACATAAGCAATCCGTCCTTTTTCCGCTCCCAGACGGAACACAAACGGGAGAATAAAGGCGGGAATCAGAAATATGATGCAAATCATTATCGACAGATATATGCCGTAATCCGCCCCCATGCTTCCGTTTCTTATTCTGGACACCGCCTGACCCACAGCCACCAGCGCCATAACCACGCCGCCGGAAATCAGGCTGATACAATATTTGGAAGAAACGATCTGCGCTTTTGTCACGGGAAGCGTTCCCGCGTATGTCGTCCATTTTTCTCTCTCATCATAGGCAATTAATGTCACGGATATCAGCGCCGAAAACACGCAGGGATAAAAGAAAAACAATGGATTCTCCGGACTGATGAAAGCGACAACAAGAAACAGAATTACGACTGCCGCATATCCTTTGCAGTATTTTCTGATCAGATAAAAATCCTTCAGCAACAATCCCCTCATGCCGCCCGTCCTCCTTTCACCATAAAAACAAACAGCTGCTCAATATCAACAGGGCTTACCTCCCATCCGGCCGGAATCCGGTTCCGGATCACCATAGCCTCCACACCGTATGCGCTTTCCCTCTTTCCCACAACCGCATCCATAGCCAGCTCAGAAAGCTGGGAACCGGAACAGTGAACCATACCGTAAGTATCCTTCAGAATATCCTTCTCCTCACAGAGAAGCAGCTTCCCCTGATGAAGAAACGCAATGTAATCACAGATCTTCTCCAGGTCACTGACGATATGGGAAGAAAGAAGTACGGAATGAGTCTCATCTCTGGTGAATTCCGCAAAAATATCCGTCACCTCATCCCGCACGACCGGATCCAGTCCGGAAGTCGCTTCGTCCAGAATCAAAAGCTTTGCATGATGACTGAGGGCCACGGCAATTCCCAGCTTCATCTTCATTCCCCGGGAAAAATCCTTAAACCTCTTTTCTTCGGGAATAGCCAGTGTCCGCAAATATCCATAATAAACATCATCATCCCAGTTTTTAAAAATACCTTTCATGATTTTCCCAACCTGTCTGGCATTCAGGCATTCGGATATTCCCGCTTCATCCAGAACCACCCCGATATCCTCTTTTGTCAGATTCAGGCTCTCCCGGTTATCCTTCCCGAAAAGAGCTACAGTTCCGGCATCCCGCTTTACCATATTCAGAATCAGCTTTATGATCGTACTTTTTCCTGCTCCGTTCTCTCCCACCAGCCCCATAATACACCCGGCGGGGAGCGTCAGATTCACATGATCCAGATAAAATCCGTCGTACTTCTTACACAGATCCCTGATCTCAATCGCATTCATTTTCCAGTCCTCCAATTACTGCTGCTCTTCCAGCATACACTCCATCATTTCCATAATATCCTGTCTGGTCAGATTACAGGTAGCCGCCAGCTGCCGGATGGCCTCCATATGCGCCTCAATCTTTTTCAGATTTTCTTCCCTCATAAACTCCACATTCTTCGGAGCAACGAAGCATCCCTTTCCTGCCACTGTATAAATAAAACCTTCTCTTTCCAGCTCTTCATACGCCCGCTTGGTAGTAATTACACTGATCCTCAGATCCTTGGCAAGATTTCGGATCGAAGGCAGCCCATCGTCCTCCTCAAGCGCTCCGCTGATAATCTGTGCCTTAATCTGGGAATAGATCTGTTCATAGATCGGCTTACCGCTCTTATTGTCTATAAAAATATTCATTCCGGCCTCTCCTGTTCATCTGTATATGAACAGTATATACAGTATTTACATATATGTCAACAATAATTTTTTCTTTTTAAATCTTCCATCTTTTTAACGCCGGCGTTCACAGCAAAAAAGCAGTTTTTCTCCTGTATTACAGAAGAAAAACTGCCTCTTTTTCCGCTTTTTGTCTGAAAATTCCGGACATCAGATCATATTCACTTTTCGCAGAATCTGCTTCACCTGATCTGCGGAATGCTCCAGCTCCGCCTGTTCCTTCCGGTTCAGCGGAATTTCCAGCACCTTTTCCAGGCCGCCGCTGCCCACAATGGCCGGCGCGCTGATGCAGAGATCCTCCAGACCATACTCCCCGCACATAAGACCGGACACCGGAAGAACCGCATGCTCATTCCGTATAATACTCTCGCAGATCCGCCCTACCGCCATCGCCACGCCATAATAAGTAGCGCCCTTCTTCTCAATGATTTCATAAGCGCTGTCCCTTACCTGCCGGTAAATGCGGTCCATTTCCTGCTGATGATTAAAAAACCCCCGGATTTCACAAAAATGATTGATCTCAATTCCCCAGACATTCGCTCCGCTCCAGACAGCCAGCTCGCTGTCGCCATGCTCTCCGATAATCATGGCATGAACACTGCTGCTGTCCACGTTCAGATGCTCACTGAGCAAATAGCGGAAGCGGGCAGTATCCAGAACTGTTCCGCTTCCGATCACCCGCTCCTTCGGAAGTCCCGAAAGCTTCCATGTCACATAAGTGAGAATATCCACCGGATTGGACACAATCAGCAGAATTCCCTCAAAAGCCTGTCTGGTGATCTCCGGCAGAACAGACCGGAAGATCTCCACATTCCGTCCTACCAGCGCAGTCCGCGTTTCTCCGGGCTTCTGGCTGGTTCCGGCAGTAATAATAATGACTGCACAGTCTCCCACATCCTTGTAATCTCCCGCATAAATTTTCATTGTATGGGCAAAGGGTCTTCCATGGCTTAAATCCATAGCCTCTCCCTCTGCCTTTTCCCTGTTGGCGTCAATCAGCACAAGTTCCGAAAAAAGCCCCGTCTGCATCAGCCGGAAGGCCGTGGACGATCCCACAAAACCGCAGCCGACAATCGCCGCCTTCTGTATATTCATCACAGGCAAACACCACCCTTCTGTCATAATGTGTTAGTCTGCCCGGATATGAAGACCTTAAACATTTTCTTCCGGTTTTTCAGACGTTTTCTGTTTCCGGTTTACCATAATGATCCCGGCTGACACCAGGATCAGCGCAATCAGAGACTGCCACCCGAAACTGCCGCCTTCACGCAGAAACAGCGCCGAAAACAGAACTCCAAAAATCTGTGTGGTAAACCCGAACACGGTAATTCTGGATACCGGATTATATTTTAAAAGCATCCCCCACAAAGAATAAGCCGCCGCAGACAGAAACGACATGTATACCAGGAGCAGCACAGACGCCGGCCCAAAACCGGTCAGCCTCCCTCCAAAGGCAAAGCCCGCCGCCGTCATGACCGCTCCGCCCACCATAAACTGGTAGCCGCTGAGCATCACCGGATTATCATCCCGGGAAAACGCCTTAAAAAATACGGATGAGAAAGAATTGGACAAAGACGCCAGGATCATAAATCCTTCCCCAATAAAAGAAAACTGCATATTCATATCAGCGCCGGTAAAATTCACCAGTATAATTCCCACAAAACCGACGACACACCCCGCCGCTTTCAGCGCCGTCAGTTTTTCCGTCCGAAACAGCAGGCATGCAATCAGAAGCGAAAAAAGCACACTGGTACCCTGGAGGATGGAGCCTTTCACCCCCGTTGTATGAGCCATTCCCACATAAAATAGAACATACTGAAGGGCCGTCTGGAACAGACTCAGCACCAGGATCTTATGTACCGATCCCCGCCGCGGCCTCAGAAACTTCCGCTGCCCCGCACTCCCGATCAGGACCGCCAGAATTCCCGCCCCGAAAAAACGCAGACCCGCGAACAGAATCTGTCCCGCCACATCCGAGGATGCAATCTCAAACAGTTCATACCCGACTTTGATACAGGGGAATGCGCTTCCCCAGAGAGCTGTGCAGATCAGGGCGCAGAGCCATACCATCCACGTCCTCTGCAGCAATGGTTTATTCTGATTATTCATAATATATTCTGTCTCCCTTTTCTCATATCATTTCCTTTTCCGCACTGCGGAAACACATCAGGATTATAGCACAATTTCCAGTGAATAATACCCCAAAAAGTACGGCATACTATTTTCAGCAATCGAAAGGCGGAACACTATGGGAAACAATAAGGCAGAAGAACTCTTAAAAGATGTGCCTGCGGACATCATCGGCGGCAGTCTGATCGCCGCAGGCGTGTACAATTTTGCGGCGGCAGCGGAATTCCCCATTGCCGGCGTCAACGGCATCGCACTGATCTTCTATCAGCTGTTCGGCCTTCCCATCGGTACCATGTCTCTGATCCTGAACATCCCCATCGCACTGTTTACCTTTCGGATCCTGGGCCGTCATTTCTTCCTTCGCTCTCTGAAGTCCATGCTGATTGCCTCCACACTGATGGACACTGTCGCGCCCCGGTTTCCCGTCTACGAAGGCGACCGCCTCCTGGCCGCGCTCTGCTGCGGCGTACTCTGCGGCATCGGATACGCGCTGATCTTCATGCGGGACTCCTCCACAGGCGGAGCAGACTTTATCACCCTGTCCATCCGTGCCAGGCGTCCCCATCTTTCCATTGGAAACATCATGTTCGTACTGGATGTCATCGTTATTCTCATGGGGACAGTTCTGGTCTCAAAAAACATGGAGAGCCTGATTTACGGCATTATCATTGCCTGGCTGCTCTCCACCGTCATGGATAAACTGATGTACGGCATCAGCCAGGGAAAAGTCGCTCTGATCGTCACCAGGAACGGTTCGGAAATCTGCCTGGCCATCAGTCGGCGTTTTCACCGCGGTTCCACCCTTCTGAAAGGAAATGGAGGATATACGAAAGAAAACAGGGACGTAGTACTGTGCGCCTGCAACAAGAAGCAGATGTACGGCATCCGCAGGCTGATCAAGGAAACCGATCCTTCCTCCTTTCTGGTGATCATGGAATCCAGCGATGTGGTGGGCGAAGGTTTCCAGAAAGAATGAGACAGACTGCTCCTGGTTCCATTTTCTAACGAAAAAGAACGGCGCCGCAATATCATCAAAATAAAGATATTGCAGTTACCGTTCATATTTCTGTCATTTTCAGTAACTGTTCTCTGCCCCGGATACAGTCCGGCCTGCACAGAACAGTTACCTTTTTTCTATAGCGACCACAGTCAGCCTTGTTCCGTCTACCACGAACCGTACATTCAGGCAGCCAAATGCAAAGCCATATACCCGCCCTGCATCTTTCTGGTAATGGGGACGCGGATCCTGCCGCAGAACCTCTGTCAGAACCTGCCGCTTTTCCTCCGGAACCGCTTCCATCAGCCCCTCCGGAAAATCCACCTCCAGACAGTCGTCCCTCACCAGCCGGGCAAAACCGCCCCTGGCTTCCGGATGACTGTCCACCCAGGGAAGATAAGGCTTGATATCATAAACGGGCGTCCGATCCCGCATATCAATTCCCGACACCAGAATCTCCGGCCCCGCTTTCGTCTGTATGATCTCATCCAGCTTCACGGAAGACAACCCGATGGGATTGGGACGAAAAGGCGAACGGGTGGCAAATACGCCCTTCCTGACATTTCCGCCAAGTCTCGGCGGCCGCACAGTCGGACTCCAGGATTCTCTCTCTGTCTCCTGAAAGCCCCAGATCAGCCACAGATAATCATACTCCTCCAGTCCCCTCAGCGCCTCGGGACTCCTGTATTCCGGCTCAAAAACAATCCGCCCTTTCAGTCCTTCCACCAGATTGCTCTGCCGGGGAATGCCGAACTTCTCCGGAAAATCCGTATAAATATACGCAATCGGTTTCAGTTCCGTCCCTCGTTCCATATCACTTCTTCTGCCGGTCCAGCAGTTCCTTCATCGCTTCCTCACTGTCGCTGACCCAGGCATCCTCCTCTTCCGCGTTCAGTCCGAGATACTGAGCCAGTGTACGCTCATCATCACTGTAGCCCCATTCCATCACATAATCATCAATGGCCTCAAACTCAATCTCTCCCGCCACATATAATTCCTTAAATGTCTTCATTCCAATCCCCCGCGCTTCTAGTTCAAAGGCTCTCTCGGCATAATAATCGCTGCAGCAATATAAAGCAGAAGACCAGCTCCGGCTGCCAGGGTAATCAGCACCCAGACCAGACGCACCAGTGTGGGATCTATTCCCAGGTATTCGCCCACACCTCCGCAGACGCCGCACAAAATCCTGTTATCTTCTGACTTGTATAAACGTTTTCTCATACAGAAATCTCCTTTAATCTAATATCCAAAAGAAATAGAAATATCTCCAACACCACATTTCACTGTAATATTACTTCCCCCGGGATTATTTGTCAACTGAAGATCTGCGCCCACGCCGGACTGCATATAATGATTATCATGCTCCTCATGACCACTTTCCTCATGATACCCCTGGCCGCCGCCGGTATATATATCCCATTCTGCACACGCTATCGTTCCCACTCCTGTTGACAGGTTGTAATTATACACAGACTGATTATTACCGTTCTCCGCGTAAGGCAGAATCATGTCCACTTCTCCTGTTCCCGTTTCCAGATCCAGACTGCCCCCCAGAGACGCAAACATAAGATCCACATCTCCGATATCCATGGAAATCTGCATATCTCCCATACATTCCAGAGTTCCTGCGTCAATATCTCCGGCTTCACAGGACAGAATCGCGTCCTCCGCAACACGAACAGGATTTCCGATATCATTTCCGACATATATATCACCGGTTCCCAGATGCGTCTCCAGCGTGCCGATCTGCAGTGTTCCCGCAAGATCCGCATCACCTGTTTCCGAAGTAATCAGCAGCTGCGAAATCACTCCTGCCGGCAGATAGAGCGTAATCTCCGGATAATCATCATTCGACTGATAGAAAGTCTCCCCGTCATAAACCGCGGATACGTACAGAGTTCCGTTTTCCGCATGCATATCCAGTTCTGACTGATCCCCCTGCTTCTTACAGGTTCTGACCGCCACGGCTCCCTCCTGCACTTCCGACAGCCCTCCCGCACTGTCCGCCGCCAGAAATTCATCTGCATTCCGCACAATCACATCTGCCATATCCGCAGTCACTTCAATCCGCTGAATCTCCTCCTCCGCTCCGAAGGACTCCCATGCAAATACATCCCCGGCGTTATAGGATCCCCAGTCGGAATCACCGGAAGAAACATCCTGCTCTACCTGCACATAGCTGCGCGTACGCTGCCGCAGCATCCGCGCCAGCCAGTTATTTCCAATCCCCGAATCTTCATCAAGAGCCCCGGCCGCAACCCCGCCTATGGCCATGCCGGCTCCGGCTGCTCCCAGCGCCGCTGCCAGTACCAGAACTGCTTTCACTCCGTTTTTCATACCTTTCTTCCTCCTTTGCCTGTCAGTTCTGGCATCACCCGTCTGCAAAACATCACTTCTCCCAGCAATGCCACAACGAAAACCGCGAACAGTATCAGACCAATTCCAACAACAGCCACGCCTCCTGCGGACAGTCCAAACAGAAGCAGTCCGATTCCCGCAGCCAAGCACACCGTGCCGCCGACTCCGAAAATCAGAAGCGCAATCGCCAGCACAACAATCACCGCGACTCCCAGAAGTGTCAGCAGGACTACCGCCCAGGCAGGTCTCCCTGCTCTGTCAGACTGTCCGGCTCCTGCCTCCCGGCTGTGCGCCTGCTGCCCGTATCCGGCACGGCTCTGATATCCCGCCTGCTGTTCGTATCCGTTTTTCGGCTTATACTCAAACGGACCCGTATATTCCGCCTTCTTTTCCTTCTGAAGATCCTCCTGTTTCGCCGGCACCTCTCTTCCGGTAAAAGATTCATAACCAGCTTCTGTAAATCCTCCCTGTGCATTTCCCTTCAGATTTGCCTTGATATTCCGCGCCACATCCTCCGGAGACCGCAGCTGCGCAATAATTTCAGCTTCATTCTCCTCTCCCGCATCATCAAAATAATCATGATACCAGGCGATCGCTTCTATTCGTTCCTCCTCCGGAAGATCTGCCAGCAGCTTCTCCAGCTGTTCCAAAAACTGATTCTTATTCATCTGCCTTTTTCCTCCCCTGCAAATAATCTCGAAATCTTCTCAGAATATACTTTCCATTCCCCGCGATACAGATTCAGCTGCGCATACCCCTGAGACGTAATCTTATAGTATCTGCGGTTTCTGCCTCCGAACTGCATATCGTAAGTCTCCAGACATCCTTCCTTTAAAAGCCTCCGAAGCACGGGATACAGCGTAGACTCCGAAACCTCAATCGTTTCCCGCACATCCTGAGTGATCTTATATCCATAGGTACCTTCCGCATTTCTCGACACCACTGCCAGCACAATCGCGTCCAGCAGCGCCGCGCCTGTGTTAAAAACCATCGTGCACCTCCTTCAGAAAAGTAATGTGTCTTTTATAATACTATATGTCATATAGTATAATTTGTCAAGTATTATATCCGGTCATCATTCTTTCACTGCACAATGATCTTTTCAGAGCATTTTCCTGTAAAACAATAAAATCCCTTCGGATCTCAAACTGCTGCAAAGAGCCGCTGCCATCCGAAGGGACTTTTGTTTCCTGTCTCTGTTATATTTTGTTCTTCCATGCTGCCGCTGAAGCGCTTTATTTCGCCACCGCTTCCAGCGCCTGAGCCACATCGGCAATCAGATCCTCTTTATCTTCCAGACCGCAGGATAAACGGATCAGTCCTGCCGGAATACCGGCCTCCTCAAGCTGCTCGTCTGTCAGCTGACGGTGCGTGGATGTAGCGGGATTCAGACAGCAGGTGCGCGCATCCGCCACATGTGTCTCAATGGCAGCCAGCTTCAGCTCCTTCATAAATGCCTCCGCAGCCGGACGTCCGCCTTTCAGTTCGAAGGAAATCACTCCGCAGCCGCCGTTGGGCAGATACTTCCGGGCCAGTTCATAATATTTATCTCCCGGCAGATCCGGGCAGATTACCTCTTTCACCTGAGGGTGATTCTGCAGAAACTCCGCAACTGCCTTCGCATTCTCCACATGGCGGGCCATCCTTACATGAAGGGACTCCAGACCCATATTCAGATAAAAGGCGTTCTGCGGGGACTGAATGCAGCCCAGATCACGCATCAGCTGAGCGGTGCATTTCGTGATAAAAGCGCCCGCCTGACCAAACTTTTCCGCATAAGTAATGCCGTGATAGGATTCATCCGGAGTTGTCAGCCCCGGGAACTTATCCGCATGGGCCATCCAGTCAAAATTACCGGAGTCTACAATGGCTCCTCCCACACTGACTCCGTGGCCGTCCATATATTTTGTAGTAGAGTGCGTCACAATATCCGCTCCCCATTCGATGGGACGGCAGTTCACCGGCGTAGGAAACGTGTTATCCACAATCAGCGGAACACCGTGGGCATGAGCGGCCTTCGCAAACTTCTCAATATCCAGCACTGTCAGCGCCGGATTCGCAATCGTTTCTCCGAACACGGCACGGGTATTCTCCCGGAAAGCCGCATTCAGTTCTTCCTCGGAAGCATCCGGGGAAACAAAGGTAACTTCAACACCCATCTTCGGCATGGTCACCCCGATCAGATTAAAGGTTCCCCCATAGATAGAAGAGGAAGCTACAATATGGCTGCCGCATTCACATATATTGAACAGGGCAAAGAAATTTGCCGCCTGGCCGGAAGAAGTCAGCATACCTGCCGTGCCGCCCTCCAGATCGGCAATCTTGGCCGCCACCATATCGTTGGTAGGATTCTGCAGGCGGGTGTAAAAATATCCTTCCGCCTCCAGATCAAACAGCCGCCCCATATCCTCGCTGGTCTCATAGCGGAAGGTGGTAGACTGAATAATGGGAATCTGTCTCGGTTCCCCGTTTGCAGGTCTGTATCCCGCCTGCACGCATTTTGTATTAATCTTATAATCACTCATTTATCTTTCCTCCATAGGAACATAATCCATATGTCTTCCTACATACTTATATGCCGGACGGATGATTTTGCTGGTATTTAAAATCTCCTCCAGTCGGTGCGCGCTCCAGCCCGGCATACGGGCAATTGCAAAGAGCGGCGTAAACAGCTCCTCCGGAATTCCCAGCATACTGTACACAAAACCGCTGTAGAAATCCACATTCGCGCAGACATTTTTAAATGTATTTCTCTGCTCCATTACAAGCTGTCCGGCCAGACGTTCCACCAGCTCATAGAGAGCAAACTCCTTCATCATTCCTTTTTCCTCGGCCAGCTGGCGGGCAAATTTCTTTAAAATCACCTCACGTGGATCAGACAGAGTATAAACCGCATGCCCCATGCCGTAGATCAGACCGCTGTGGTCAAAGGCCTCCTTGTTGAGAATCTTTTTCAGATAAGCTTCCACCTCAGCCTCACTGCTCCAGTCGCTGACATTTGCTTTAATATCCGCAAACATGTTCTGCACTTTCAGATTGGCGCCGCCGTGCCGGAATCCTTTCAGCGATCCCAGAGATGCCGCCACAGAAGAATAGGTATCCGTGCCGGACGAAGTCACCACATGAGTAGTAAATGTCGAGTTATTTCCGCCGCCGTGCTCTGCATGCAGAACCAGAGCAATATCCAGCACCTTCGCCTCCAGCTCGGTATACTTTCTGTCCGGCCGCAGCATCAGCAGGAAATTCTCTGCCAGGGAGAGACCTTTCTCCGGATTACGGATCAGAAGCGTCTCATCCTTGCGGAAATGACGGTAGGAATGATAGGAATAAGCCGCAATAATCGGCAGCTTCGCAATCAGCTCCATAGACTGTCTGAGTACGTTGGACGCCGAAATATCCTCCGGATTGGAATCATATGTATACAATGTCAGCACGCAACGCTGCATGGCATTCATAATATTCTGGCTGGAAGCCTTCATAACCACATCCCGCACAAAACGGCCGCCCAGTTCTTCCATGGCTGACATAACAGAGAAAAACAGCTCCAGCTGTTTCTGGTTTGGAAGCTTTCCAAACAGCAACAGATAAATCGTCTCCTCAAATCCAAACTTCCGCCCCTGAAGCCCTGCAACCAGTTCCTCCACATTCACGCCCTGGTAAAAAAGCTTACCATCTGCCGGTATTCTGCGCCCGTCCACCAGTTCAAACGCACATACATCCGAAATCTCTGTCAGACCGGTAAGCACACCTTTGCCAGAAGAATCGCGCAGACCCCGTTTAACATCATATTCGATATATAAATTCGGATCAATCCGATGATTCTTCATAAGTTCCTGCTCCAGCTTTTCCATATCCTGACGAAGATCACCCAGTTCTTCCAGGCTCAACATTTCATTTGCAGCTGACATATATAAAACACCTTCCTTTCATAAAAATACTGACTCTGCAATTATAGCGCACAAAAGAAAACACCTTTTCCTCAATTGGTGTCTCCCCCTCTTGTGTCCTTTCTAAATGTATATGATATATATTACAGGAATAAAAGCCGGAATACAAGTCCCTTTTTCTGTGTGTATACCTCATATCCGGCCATTACAAATTATCGTCTCTTTTTCTTTTTAGATTGAAGATACCTGACAACGAAAGCAAGCGTCAGAACAAATGCCAGAATATATCCGACTGCGCCAAGCACCGGAATCCCCAGAATTTTTGGCGCCATATTAGTTGTACAAATAATACTGGAACTGATCAGAAGCGCAGCAATCAGCACCCCTGTAACCAGATGACGGCTGACTGAATACAGCGTCCGGTTCAGATCATCTGTAGAATGCAGATCCAGATTAATGCGGGTCTGTCCATGGGTATAGCTGTGAAGAAGATCTGCAATGTAAGAGGGAATTTTTATGCCCTTGTGCAACGCCTGATACAAATCCTTCCCATTCTCCCGAAGAGCCTTTTTCAAATCAAAATTCTCCCGGCGGCTCTCCGCCAGACGAACAGCCGCCACCTGGATCAGACTGATATCCGGCGCAATTTCCGCCATAACTCCCTCAATGGTGGTCAGTCCCCGAACCAGCATGGTCAGGCTGGCCGGCATCCCCATGCGGTTTTCCCTCATAATCTCTGCCAGATCCTGCAGCACAGAACCCATATTCATGGTTCCAAAGCTGGCGTTTCCATAGCGGATCAGCCAGTTATTTACATCTGAATACAGCTGCTTCTGATTAGGTTTGTCCTTAAACTCACCCACAGACATGACAGCCTCCACCACAGCGCTGACATCCTGCACCGCCACGCCGCGGATTGCCTTCTGAATCTGTGCCTGATCATGAGGAGAAAATCGACCCATCATTCCCATATCAATCCAGACTATCTTCCCATCCCGGATGCATACATTTCCGGGGTGTGGATCCGCATGAAAAAATCCGTCTTCCATGATCTGCTTCACATAGTTATCGGCCATCTTTGTGCCAATCTCATTCAGATCATAGCCTGCCTCCAGAAGAGCCTCTTTATTGTCAATGGGAATCCCGTCGATGTATTCCATCACCAGAACCTGAGGGGCAGTGAAATCCCGGTACAGCTTCGGGCTGGTGACATAGGCCACATCCTGATTCAGATGGGAAAACTCTTCCATGTTTTTGGCTTCGATCAGAAAATTCATCTCTTCCTGAGCCACCATCCACATCTCATCCAGGATCTTATTCATGTCCACCAGACCGCTCATATTCACTGCAGGCATGACCCGAAGAGCCCGATGCAGAAAAGCGATATCCCTGGACATGGTCTCATAGATCCCATGCCGCTGCACCTTCACAACCACCTCTTCCCCTGTCTGGCGAAGGGTGGCCCGGTGAACCTGCGCAATCGAAGCGGATCCGATAGGCTCCTCCTCAAATTTTGAGAACACTTCCTCCAGTGCAACGCCATAAGCCTCCTTTATAACCTCCTGAACCTCTGAAAAAGGCATGGGCGTCACCTCATTCTGCAGGTGCATCAACTCTTCACAGATCTCTTTCGGCAGAAGATCAGAGCGCATAGAAAGGATCTGGCCCAGCTTGATATAAGTAGGGCCCAGATCCTCCAGGATCAGCCGTATCTTTTCCGGGGATACCCCCCGGGCTATATTATGCTTGTGAATCACCGACAGAATCTCTCTCAGCCGGCTGCGGTTGGGATCCTTATACATTACGCTTTACTCTTCCCCGGAATTTTCCTCAGAAACTTCCTCTTTTTTCTCTTCGTCCATCTTTGCGAGCTGCTCTTTCAGAGCGGCAATCTGCTCCGGGCTCAGTCCCTTCAGGAGATCGGCTGCATCCGTCTCCTCCTTTTTGCCTGCCTTTTTGACATTGTGCTTTAATTCCTCATTCAGCACCTTGCCCTGCTCTACCGTAAGCTCCCCGCGTTTCACCAGATCATCCAGTATCTCTTTGGACTTATCTGCCGTAGTAGCTGCGGCTCCGATTCCCGCCAGAATAATTTTTTTCATGCTGTCACTGAGTTTTTCCATGATAACCCTTCCTTTCTTTCATTTATTCTACTCTGTGATCATTTCATACCCATAATAGTCGAAATAAAATCCCAGCCGGCTGTTGATCTTGTCTCGAAGTTCCGGCTTCAGAGTAAATTTATTCTTCTGATAGTCCTTCTGACTCTCCAGATAGACCTCAAAATAGGGCTTTGCCTCCTCAAATCCTCCGATCCCAAGATGATCGTAGATCTGCTTTACATACCCGAGCGGATCCTTACAAAATTCCTCATAACAGATATCAATACGATCCGTCTCCGGCATAGCCCCCAGCTCATGAATCGCTTTCCGGTAAATCCGCTCAAACAGGCTGATGGCAACCTCCTCGATCACTTCATAAGGCGCAGGCTCATTCAGACAGAACAGCCCCATCTCCTTTGTAAACATATTGATGGTAGACATAACCACCTTATAAGGATTCCGGTAAATATTAATAAACTTTGCCCCGGGATAACACCGCTTCAGTTCCCCGATGCGGCAGGTATTCTCCGGGCTTTTCAGCAGAAGCTGTTTCCCTTTGCAGAGGTAGGTTACCTTGCGCAGAATATAATCGTAAGCGTTGCGCCATTCCTGCTGCTTCTGCTCATCCTGCTCATCAATAAACGCCGTCTCAATATACTTCACACCGTTGCCCCCGTCCGGGAACACCAGCATATGACTGATCGCCTGAGTAGAAATTGTCGCCTGAGCGAACACCTCCTCCATGGGAAGATCCAGAGTATATTCCAGATTATCCATGGGGCGCGCGCCCTTCAGCAGTCTTTTCTGGACAACGGCCATCACATGCTTCATCAGAATACAGTTATTAAAAGTCACTGTCTTAACCGGATCAAACCAGGCGTACTGAGGGTCTCTGGTCAGCAGATTCTGCAGAAAGGTAGTCCCGGAACGCCAGTATCCCACAATATAGACCGGATCCTTTTCAATTTTGGTTTTTTTAATGGCCCGATGAAAAATCGCCCATTCGAAAAATGCCGGAATTCCCATCACAAAAGTAACCGCTGTAATAAAACGGGCCTGCTTTTTATTCGTGATGGGATTCTCCCGTTTCAGGCGAAGCCAGTTGTCAAACCGGCAGCCCAGCAGATTGTGTGATAAATTGATCTTTGTCTTTTCCATAGCAGCTTACCTGTTTCTTATGTATCTGATATCATTATACCCGACTGAATATTCGTTTTCAACCGTCATTTACTCCGCATTCGTGGGGAAAAGAAGCACCATTACGGCATTTTCACTGTTCTCCAGATACTGAACAGATTCGATTTCCTCACAATAATCAAACAGATGACTGTCCTCCACAAAGTACTGCATGGCCTGTTCACACAGCTCCACACTGGAAAACTTGATCTGTACCGCAGCCTGCCCGGAGTCATAGGCATTCCCGATCATTTCCCCGATCCGGTTCACATCCCAGGACTCCACATACAGCCCCTGATGAATGAAATAATTATCCTCCACAGCCGTACAATCCGGCAGCGGAATCTCGGAATCCGGCGTATGTGTCTTTAAAATCGTCTGTGTAGTCGCCCCGAAATAATCGTAATCCGGAAATTTGGAAATTCCTGTCTCCCCGGATACTGCTCCATTCTGTTCATTCTGATACATATACTGGGAATTCCCCCAGGTCGTATCAATGTAATAGTACTCCCCATCCATCTGTACCAGATTCCAGGCATGGCTCTCGCCTCTGGCATTTCCTGTTACTGTTGTACAGGGTATTCCCAGACGCTCCAGCAGATACTGGGTCGCGTAGGCATATCCCTGGCAGATCGTCTCATGATTAATAAACACGCTGATAATATTCTGGTTATTTTCCGAGTTCTCCACATAATCCACTTCATTAATCAGAGTCTCATACACATAGAGCGCCCTGTCAAAATCGGAGCCGTCCGCAGGCGCTTCCGCCAGAATCCGCTCCACTTCCTGATCAATCTGCTCCTGAGTCTTTTTCTGCTCTGACTCCGTCATGGTATAGGTAGGAGAGATCTCAATAGCCGTAATCTCATTATCTCTGGTGTAGGTCACATAATTCAGCTGATCCACCCAGAAAAACTCACAGTAATCATAGCGGACCGCCTGATAGGCCAGTTCCATGGTCTTCACATCTGTAGTAGCAATCTGAACATCTGATTCCCGGTTCATAATCGTATAAACAATTGTATCATAAACCTTTTTTGCCTCCTCATTTAACGTCTGATAGGCATACTTATCCTCAGAAATACTGTCAACCACCAGTGTATTATCACCGATCAGCTTTTTACGGACTTCGTCCACCGTTGATTCTATCTGTGACGTACTGCCGCAGCCTCCGGCAGCCAGAAGACATGCCAGAGCCAGAATCACCAGGAATATATTTAATTTTCTGATTTTCAATCTGTTTTCTCTCATTCTACCCGATTATTTTCAATTTTCATTCCGCCGCTGCGCGATTCCACGAAACATTTTCACTGCCTGAAACAGAATTCCCTATGCAGTAAAAAAGGCCCGGACACAATGCGACAGCGCTTCCATATCCTCCCGCGCCATCAGCTCCCGGACCGAGTGCATGGCCAGGACAGGCGCTCCGATATCCACAATGGGTACCGGCAGAAAAGCCGACGCAATATTTCCCAGAGTGCTTCCTCCGGGAAGATCCGAACGGTTGGCAAACTTCTGCCAGGGAATCCTTTCTGCATCGCAGATCTGCTGCACAATGCCAATGGCGCTGCTGTCTGTGGGATAGGACTGAGAGCAGGCTTCCTTGATGCAGAATCCGCCGCCCGGCAGCGGCGCCAGCACGGGATCCGCTTTTTCCGGACGATTGGGATGAACCGCATGGGCCACATCCACAGACAGCATCATGGACCGATACAGAATCTCTTCCGGCAACGGCTGTTTTAAACTTCGGAAAATCTTTTTCAGAAGATTCAGAAGCTGCGCAGAAGCCGCGCCCTGGGCAGTACGGCTCCCCACCTCCTCATTATCGAAAAAGGCCGCGACATTAATGCCCCGCTCCTGCACATCTCCCCGGATGCCGTCCAGCAGCGCCTGCACCCCTGTCGTATTATCCAGATGAGAAGCTGAGAGAAATTCCCGGTGAATCCCCGTATAACAGGGCTCCTCCGTGCAGTACAAATACAGATCAAAATCCAGAATATCCTCCGGCCGCACCTCCAGCCGCTCTGCCATATACGCCAGAAAACAGTCGCCCTTACTGAGAGAATCCGCAAGTCCCGTCACCGGCAGCAGATCCCGCTGCCGGTTCAGCTCTGTGCCCCGGTTCACTTCCCGATTCATATGGATGGAAAGATTGGGAATCGTACAGAAAGGTTCCTCAAAATCCACCAGACGAACCTCCGGCTTCAGCACCTGCCCGCTGCGCAGAACCACCCGGCCTGCCGCGGAAAGCGGCCGGTCCAGCCAGGTATTTAAAATAGGGCCGCCATACACTTCTACATTCAGCTGCATATACCCGTGACTCTCCATCTGGGGCTTCGCCTTGATGTACAGCGCCGGAAAATCTGTATGGGCCGCCGCAATCCGCAGGGGAATCTCCCTGCTGCAGTCTCTGCCCACTGTAAAAGCAAACAGAGAAGAATCTCTGTGCTTTACATAAAACTTTCCCATATTTTCCAAATTCCATTCCTCTGCCATGTCAAGTTCCTGAAAATCATCTTCCCTCAGACGTTTCTCTGCCGCCTGGACAGTATGAAAGGACGATACTGATTCTTTCAACAGCTGTATAAATTCATTCTGTTTTGATTTTTCTTTCACTCTGAATCCTCTTTCCATTGCTTTTCCGGGTTACTCATTTTATAATGAAATGAGAATCCTGCAGCATCATTTCACTGCTTTGCAGGCTTCACCATTTCGCTCTGATAGATTATCATAGCATATTCATCGGAATTTGTGAACAGGAGTTTTTATGGTAGCATTGGAAATTACTGAAATCGGGGCTCTGCTCCAGCAGATGTTAAAAGGGACGATGTTTGATCACTTTCTGCTTCAGGAAGCCGTGATCTCCACCGCCTGCGAACATCAGATTGACGGCAGAATCACAGAAAATTATTATACGGAAGAGGACGCCGCCCGGATGGGCCTGTCGGGATACCGCTGCGTTCCATTTTCCATGGTACGCCCCATTTGTCTGGAAATCATGAAAGGGAAACGCAAACCCGCTTTTTTCAAATTTGTTTTTCTTCTTTCCCCGGAAAATCAGGCAAACACGATCATCCATTCCGGAAGCTCATACCGTCCGGAGGATGTGTCCGGCATGTTTTTGAACCTGATCTACAAAAACAGCCGTCTGACCTGCACTACCGGCGTTTCCTACCATATCTTTTCCATGGACAAGTCTCTGGAAAAAGAGTGGGACCGGCTGGCAGCCGTTTTCTTCCGCCGCCACGGGATCGCCGCAGAAATAATTTCCTGATTTGTACAGCATATACCGGCTGAAAACACGGCCGAAACAGATTCCGGATACGGCAGGAACGGGGCATCTGCCGCTGACAACAGATTCTAATTAAAGGAGGATAAATTTTATGGAACAAAAGTTTTATATCTGCGAACACTGCGGCAATATCATTGCCATGGTAAAAAATACCGGCGTTCCGGTAATGTGCTGCGGTCAGAAAATGACTGAAATCATTCCGGGCACTACAGACGCGGCTGTGGAAAAACACGTACCGGTCTATGAGATCCGGGACAATATTGTATCCGTAACGGTGGGCGCTGCGGAACATCCCATGCTTCCGGAACACTACATCGAATGGATCTCTCTGCAGACAAAGGCCGGCAATCAGCGAAAAGTACTTCAGCCGGGCGACGCTCCCAAAGCCTGTTTCGCCATCTGCGAGGGAGACGAGGTAGAGGCTGTATATGCCTACTGTAATCTGCACAGTCTCTGGAAAGCATAAGGAGATCACAGACTGTACTTTTTATCCGGCTGCAGCATGCACTGCCGGACACAGCAAAACAGAAGAGGGTATGCGGAACCTGTCATTCCGCATACCCTCTCACTCTATGATAAAACTCAATCCTTACCTTCTTTGTTCAGCTGAGCCTCCACTGCCTTGTAAACCTGCAGGAACGGAAGCTTTTCCGCTCTGGCGGCCGCCGCCACACTTTCATACTCGGGGACATAACAGCTTCTCCCGTTTCTGTTGATAATTTTCACTTCAACTTCACCGAAATCCGTCATCATTTTCCGGTTATCTCTGCCAAGAACACTGCGCTCCATATACTGACGGCGAATGCCGATGGTGCTGGTTTCCTGAAAAATAATTTCCTCCATCCGTTCTCCATCCTCCGGCCCGCAAATCACAGTCAGAAGATAACCCGGACGGTTCTTCTTCATATATACAGGAGTGTAGGAAACATCTCTGGCTCCCGCCGCAAACAGCCGCTCCATTGCATATCCCATAGCCTCGCCGCTGCAGTCGTCCATATTGCATTCCAGCTTCAGGATTCCATCCTCCAGCACCTGACTGCGCAGAGGAGCAGATTCCTTTTTCTCCTCCGGAGTAATCAGCATGGCACGAAGCAGGCTGGGTCTCTCATACGTGCGCTTCCCGGCGCCCAGACCGATCCTGTCCACCCGGTAGCACTCCGGCAGCTCTCTGGAAGTGCAGACAGCTGCTGCAATAGCCGCCCCGGTAGGCGTCACAAACTCGCCCATGGTATCTGTTTTATGGAGCCGCAGCCGATGATCCGACACAATATTCAGCGTAGCCGGCACCGGAACCGGAATCACGCCATGCTGACAGCGGACATACCCGCTCCCTTCATAAAGCACCGGTATAATAACTTCACGGATCCCCAGATCATCCAGGCAGATAGCTGCAGCGGCAATATCTACAATGGAATCTACCGCTCCCACCTCATGAAAATGCACCTCATTCAGAGGTACGCCGTGCGCTTTTGCTTCCGCCTCCCCCAGAATCTGAAAAGTCCGCACCGCAATTTCCTTTGCATAATCTGACATATCTGAATTCCGGAGGATCTCAATAATCTCCGGCAGTCCCCGGTGGCTGTGCCCATGCGCGTGACTGTGTCCGTGCTTATGTTCCTCCCCATGAGCATGCTCATGACTGTGTATATGCGCGTCCTCATGAAGATGTCCATGACTGTGCCCATGTCCATGATGATGTTCCTGAATCTTTTCCGGATTTTCCATCCCATGCAGATATGCCATATCATGATCGTGATTCTCATGCTCCGCGTCCAGATTAACCGCAAAATCACAGGCGTCCAGTCCGGATTTCTTCACTCTGCTGACAGAAACAGAATACCCGTCCAGTTTCAGACTCTCAAGCGTCCGTTTTAATTTCTCTTCGTCCGCCCCCAGATCCAGCAGCGCCGCAACTGTCATGTCGCCGCTGATTCCGGCGTAACATTCCAAGTATAATTTCTGATCCTTTCCCATCTTTTCCCTCTCTTCCTAACCGGCACACCAAAAACTACGCCCAGGTCAGCGTCAGCACACCCCAGGTCAGACCGGAACCGAATCCTGCCAGCACAATCTTCTGACCGGACTTCAGCAGCCCCTTCCTGTTTACCTCATCCAGAAGAATCGGAACGCTGGCAGCGGAAGTATTGCCGCAGTGATCTACATTCCCCGGCACTTTATCAACGGAAACGTTCAGCTTCTTCGCAATCATCTGATTGATGCGGGCATTGGCCTGATGGAGAATAAACCAGTCGATGTCCTCCACCTGCAGATCCGCTTTCTCCAGCGTCTCATGAATGGCCTCGGGAATCTTCTTCACCGCAAACTTGAACACAGCGCCGCCATCCATGTACAGAAAATCCATAGGCTTCTGCTCCGGGACAAAGGGATTAAAATTCTCCCGGTTTTTTACATAAATCACGCCGCCCCTGGTTCCATCGCTTCCCATAACTCCGGCTGATACTCCTGTCTCTGCTGCCCGGACTACCGCCGCTCCGGCGCCGTCGGCAAAGATTACACAGGTGGAACGGTCTTTCCAGTCCACAATCCGGGACAAAGTCTCCGCTCCGATCACCAGAGCAGTCTGATACATACCGCTCTGCATGTAGGCGTCTACCAGATTAAGGGCAAATACAAACCCGGAGCAGGCTGCGCTGATGTCAAAAGCAGTGGCGTTCACCGCTCCCAGTTCACTCTGTACCAGACAGGCAGTATTCGGAACCAGCGTATCCGGCGTGCAGGTGGCAACGATGATCAGATCCAGCTCCTCCGCCTTCACCCCGGCATCCTCCAGCGCCCGGCGGGCAGCCTCTGTGGAAAGAGACGCCGTCGTCTCTTCGACTGAAATATGTCTCTGCCGGATCCCCGTCCGGCTGCTGATCCACTCATCACTGGTATCCACAATAGTAGATAAATAATCGTTTGTCACTATTTTCTCCGGCAGGCAGCTGCCGGTTCCGATAATCTGCGCTCTCATCCCAGGCCTCCAAATTGTTTATTTTAAATCTTCCTATTTATTTTGATTTTCAAACTATCCAAAGTATAAGATACGCTTTTTTATTTGTCAACTCCCATTCTCGCAAACCCGGTACTAAAACCCGGCGGCCGTCATATATTTAGAAGAGAATGAAAGGAGAGAAAAAAATGGCAGCAGATATTATTTTGGACGCCGGTCACGGCGGATTTGACAACGGCGCCTCTTACATGGGCCGCGCAGAAAAGGACGATGTACTGCACCTGACACTGGCAGTAGGAGAAAAACTGCAGCAGAACGGATACAATGTTTATTTCACCCGCACTTCAGACGTCTATCAGAGCCCTTACGAAAAAGCTGAGCTTGCCAACGAAGCCCAGGGAAAATATTTTATTTCGTTCCATCGCAATTCCGGTGTGGAAGATAACCTCTACAGCGGAGTTCAGAGTCTGGTCTATCAGGAAAACGAAACCGTCAGCCGCATCGCCAGCAATATTAACGCTCAGCTGGAGAGAGTCGGCTTTCAGAATCTGGGAATCGAAGAAATTCCCGGTCTGATCGTTCTGAGAGAAACAGATATGCCCGCAGTTCTTTTGGAAGTCGGATTTCTGAATAATGACATAGATAATCAGATCTTTGATGAAAAATTTGACCAGATCGTTCAGGCCATTGTAACGGGAATTGAAGAGAGTATTCCTGTCACGGCACAGGCAGTCCCGGACCGGTATTTCGTCCAGACCGGACTGTTTAAGTACGATGTTAATGCTGCTTATCAGCTGGAACGGCTGAAAATGCAGGGATTTTCCGGACAGATTCATTATGAAAAACCTTATTATGGCGTGTGGGTGGGCCATTCCAGAACACTGGATGAGGCGGTGCAGCTTCAGAATGATCTGAAAAAGAACGGATACACCACACTGATTGTATCCTCCAGAGAATAACTCTTATACTGCCGCGCAGACACACCTGCAACAGAACAATAATTCCGGACAAAGATTTTTTTCGGGACTTTACAGGCAAATCCGGGAAGATTACAATAATAACATCTTTTTATCCGCTTTTTGCGACAGGGAACGACGATGAAACATTCTTATATTATTGCTTTCTGGAGCCCTTTTCCGATCACAGCCACAGATTTCTGCATGGACTTTTTTTCATCCTTTTTTCATCGGCACGGTGATATCCAATGTGTGCTCTGCAACAGCGATCAGAAAGAACGGACGATCAGAATTCTTCTCCATGCAGATCTGATGGTGGTGGTCTTTCATCAGAGCTACCGCGAACTGTGCCGGTGGATCACCGATGATATCTACCGCTTCGCCAACTGTCTGTATATGATTATCGATTATTTTCCCGAAAAGGACTACAGTCTTATCCGAATCTCCCAGGATTTCCGGATTCCGCTTTCCCGTCTGACATGCATCCCCTACAACCTGAAATACCGGGAGGCCAGCCGCAGAGGAGCCGTACGCAGTTACTGGCGTTCCTGCACGCGCCATGGCATCTGCCAGGCCGGAATGGACTTTTACGGAGAACTCCTCCGCTCGGCCCGGATGATGCTGAAAGCTCTGGGGGAATAGTTTCTTCCATCTCTCCGGTCATATTTCTGCAGGTATGGCATATATTTTACCGTAACAGATCCCGCTGCAGGCGCAGAAAACAGCCCCGCCGTTCCTTCTGCCCTTCCGGAATTGTTACATTCTATCTATACTGAAAAGCGGAGGAAAATCATGGACAGAGCAAATAACAGAAAAAACAAACTACTGGTTATCATCAGCACTCTCCTGATCATGTATGTCATTACAGGACTTGCCCTGCTGGCGCTGGCGCTGCTTTTGTTCAAGATGCAGCTCAGTGAAAATGTCGTTACCGTCGGAATCATGGTAATCTATATTGTCTCCTGCCTGATCGGCGGCCTGATTGCAGGAAAACGTATCCAGGTGCGAAAGTTCCTTTGGGGCGTAGTGGTAGGCGCCGTCTATTTTGTTATCCTGCTGATCGGTTCACTTCTCATGAACCGCGGAATCAGCTCGGATACCGTACATGTAGCCACTACGCTCGTCATGTGCATGGCGGCAGGCATGATCGGAGGCATGATCAGTTAAAAAAACGAAGGGACAGAATATAAAATCATTTTCCCCTCGTCATTTTCCTGTGTGCCCCGGGGGCGGTCAGGAATCCTGTTCTCTTTTATCAGTCAGCGCCTGAGCATACCCCAGAAGCCGCCCCCGATCCATTGTGTCCAGACAGCGGAACTGCTGCATCAGGTCAAAAGAGTCAGATCCCCCGTCAATCATAATATAATCTGCCTTAACTTTTTTCCGGCTCTCTGTCCCTTCCAGGAGCTCATAGGGAGTCAGCTCCAGAACATTACAGATCGCCATAATCTTATCCGAGGCAGGATTCGTTTTTTTGCGCTTCCAGTCACTGATTGTACTCTGGGCGATCCCTGTCTGTTCGGAAAAATATTTCTGAGAAATTCGCTTTTCTTTCAAAACCTGAAAGATACGTTCACTTATAATCATGTTAACTCCTTCAACTCCTTAAATAATTCTATATCTGACGGCTGAACTTTCATATTCGTAGTAACAGGCTCTTCGCCAGGCTTTGTCACAGTAATCTCTATTACGGACCCTTCCGGGATCCCTCCCTGCAAAGTCGCCTGGAAAAAAGCAACAAACTTCGGATGATTAGCGGTAAAACGGCTGAGCGCCTGCTTCGCTTTAAAAAGCGATGCCGGATTAATCATACTTTTTCTCCTTTCTCTGCTGATTTCTGTGATCACAATAGCACAGGCCAGACAGTTTTTCAAGAATTTTCAGAACATAATTCTCGTTATCCGATACTTCTGTCCGGTTATCTCCATCACGGCCATGGACACCTCTCCCGGAAAGCGGGGCCATCCGCAGCTCCCCGGATTCAGCCAGAGCCTTCCGTCAATCATCTCCTCTGAATATCTGTGGGTGTGCCCCGACACAATAACATCCGCCTCTCCCGCGGCAGATCCTGCATGGTTTCGGTTATGTACCATCAAAAACTCCAGATCCTCAATACGGAAACGCAGCTTTTCCGCCAGACCGCGGGCCCAGTATCCGTCACAGTTTCCCCGCACCGCATACAGTCTTCCCATAAAGCGGATCTGATCCAGAATCTTCTCCTCTGTAAAATCCCCGGCATGAAGAACATAATCACATGTCTTCAGAATCTCCAGCGCCTCCGGCCGCATCAGGCCGTGAGTATCTGATATAATTCCCACTTTTGTCGACAAATTCTCCTCCCCCTTCTTCAGTCATTCGTTTGCTTATCAGTACTATCATATTTCCTGCAATCCCCAAAAGTCAACTTTATTTTTTCTGTTTTGTCTGTTTTTGCATTTTTTTGTTACAGGCTGTTTTATTATTTTGAGACGTCACCGGAAGACAGCCAGGTTTCTGCAGGCAAGATGCCTGCGTCAGACCATCCCCAGAGTTTTCAGAATCAGATAAATGACTCCCAGTACCCAGCTTGTAAAAATTCCATAAAGAATTACCGGTCCGCCGATTGAAAAAATCTGCGCTCCCAGACCAAACACCTGTCCTTCCTTTTTATATTCCAGGGCAGATGAGGCGATTCCGTTGGCAAATCCGGTAATCGGAACCAGAACCCCGGCTCCCGCAAACTGAGCCAGACTGGGATATATATTCAGCCCGGTCAGAATGGCGCTGGCCAGCACCAGGATCAGACTGGTCCATTTCCCTGCCGTCAGCTGATCCATCCCCCGCGCATTCATACAGTAAGAAGTAATCAGCTGACCAGCGAGACAGATTGCTCCGCCCACCAGAAAAGCTTTCACCATATGAAGGGGAAGGCTGTATGTGGGAGTTACCTGCTTCACATAAGCATTATAAGCCTCTTCCCGCTCTTTTTTCGCGGCAGGGTCATCTGCATTTTCCTGCTCAATCACTCTGGAAACCAGCTCTTCACCTGACGCATTCTTATTAATTTTTTCCGATTCCTGTTGTGTTTTCCTTGAATTCTCACTCATTTCTTTCCAATCCTGTCTTTTTTATTCATTCCCTTTTCCTCGGTCATACATCAGAATAATACCGCGAAATAATAAAAACATCCCGTCGCCTTTCCCAGCGCAAATGCAAATATCAGTATATATAACCCTGTTTTCAGCTTTATTCTGCGAAAAAGAATGGGAAATACATTCAGCACTTCCGCCAGAGCAACCGACAGACAGCCGATAAACATTCCCGCAGCGCCCCCGTAAAGTACTGCAAACCAGTTCCCCAGCGGGAGAGGGATTTCCTCAAACAGCGCAATCACTGTTCCAAAAATACCTCCCAGCATTATCGCATTTTCAAGTGCAATGCAAAAAGATGCCACACTTGTTTTGCCCGCCAGTCTCGGCACCAGCCCCAGCCCTGTAATCAGAGCAAACACACCGGCCGCCACAGCGATTCCGGCCAGCAGTCCCATCAGCGCCAAAATGATATCAGTTATCCACGTCATGGCTCTTCCCTTTCCGGCTGCTGTTTTCAATGAAAGCCGTATCTACATCCTCTTCATAAGTCCGCATTGCAACCTGAATCGGCGTGGGATCATCCGTAATTTTTTTACGTCCCACATGATTATAAAAAACCATAATTCCCACTGCCAGGCCAATACAAAAGCTGACCTCCAGCGGCGTGATCCCCGTGGAGGCCGTGCCGGTCAGACGCATATAGAACTGTTCGAAAACTTCATCCGCCGAAACATCCTTAATAAAAGTCATAATCGTAAATGCGGCTCCGAAAAACAAAATAACGCACAAAACAGCCACCTTCAGATACTGAACGCCCTTTTTTTCCGGATCCGGCTCATAGCGGATCACAAAATCCGGCGCGCCGATGTTGCTGATCTCCGCCTCCGGATATTTTTCATGAATCAGCTGAATGACCCGCAGAACCGAAAAAACCTGAACAAACTCCTTTTTGTCACTGCCGGTAAACCGATACAGCTCCATTTGTTTTACCTGGCGCCGCATCCCAATATCCGTACACTCTATCTTCGCAATATCTTCCAGACGGACAGTACGTTTATATACAATACAGTTCTGTTCTATTTTCAGATACAGCGTCTGTCCGGATCCTTTCATGCATGCTCCCCGCTTTCAAATACAGATCCTGTAGAATCCCGGATCTCCTCCACATCTTCTTTAATATTAGCCGCCGCATTTTTTACAGCGTCCGCTGTATTTTTCCAGCTGTCCTTCATTTCATCCGCCGTATACTGTGCCGCGAATTTTACTTCAGAAGCAATATCTTTTGTCTGATCCTTCACGCAACCGCAGGCTTCCTTCAGTTTTTCTCTTTTTGCTTTTGCCTCCTCCGCAAGCAAACTGCCTTTTTCATTTCCATTGCAGTCCTTACTTTTTAAATAATAAATCACGCCGCCGACTAAAACAGCAAAAATCACCATACAACAACATTTCTTACAGAATTTCATACACATTGCAGTTCTCCTTCTCTTGTAATTTCTGTTGTTAGTATGATGATTTTTCTTCTATATTATTCATGAGAATCCGAACCTCTCATGAAAATTTCATTTTATTAAATTTTTTCATCCGGTTCTCCTCATGCCTCTGCTTTTTCTTTCACAGAAACAGAAATAGCACCTTCTGCTGCCGGATACCCGCAGACTTTCATTCCCTCCCGTATGACCGCCTTCAGATCTTTTCCCGAAAGATTCACCACAGAATTATCATCCAGCTTCACACAGACGCTTCCCTCTGTCAGTTCCGGTGAACAGGCAATCTCATATCTTTTTTGTGAATGAATGGCTCCGATCTCTTCCAGAAGATTCACCATACGGTAGACAGTTGCGATCCCGATATTGTGATCCACCTTCAGCGCCAGGTAATAGATTTCTTTACAGCTTGTACAATTTTTCGATAAAATAATATCCAGAATAAGTATGCGCTGCCTGGTAATCCGGCATCCTATTTCCCTCAATTTTTCCAGAATGATTTCTTTTTGCATGCAGTTAGTATATAACAATCTATGTTAGTTGTCAATAACTACCGCTGTTTTTTACACTGTTCCGCCTGTATTTTCTTCAATATTTCTATTTTTCACTCTCTGCTGATTCCCGCATTTTTGCAAGCAGTTTTTTCTCCATGCGGGAAACCTGCACCTGTGTAACATTTAATATTCCGGCTACCTCCGACTGTGTCTTCCCCTGAAAATATCGCAAAAATATCAGCCGCCGTTCATCTTTTTCCAGAACAGACAACAGCTGTTCCAGAAACAGATGATTTATTTCATTCTCAATCTCATTTTTCTCATCCCGGATCTGTTCCTGCAGGGTAATCTCTTTGCCGCTGCTTCCGGGGACTGTCCGGTAAAGAGAGTCCACCGGGGCATTCGCTGATACGGCCAGCAGAATATCTTCCGGAGAAATCCCCGTCTGATCGGCCAGATCCTGCAGAGTAGGTTCACAGCTATGCATCTCCCTCCACTTCTGTGTTTCACGGCTGATCTTCGCCCCGTTCTCCTTTAAAGTCCGGCTGACCTTCAGCATACCGTCATCCCTCAGGAAACGGCGAATTTCCCCGGTGATCAGCGGAACCGCATAAGTAGAAAACTTCACATCATAGGATAGATCAAAATTATCTATCGCCTTCAGCAGACCTATACTTCCCACCTGAAACAGATCATCCGGCTCATATCCCCTGCCTGCAAAACGCCGGACAATACTCCAGACCAGCCCGATATTACTATGTACCAAAGCGTCCCTCGCCTCTTTATCCCCCTGGTGCGCCCGTCTGATATATTCCGTCAGCTGCTCCATGGAACTATCTGATCTCCTTCTGCATCACCACTCTTGTTCCCCGGCCCGGAGAGGACTCCACTTCCACCTCATCCATAAATGCTTCCATAAAAGAAAAGCCCATACCGGACCGTTCCAGCTCCGGTTTTGTAGTAAACATCGGCTCCATGGCCTTTTCAATATCAGCAATCCCTTTCCCTTCATCCGTCACCGCCACCACCAGAATCCGATCCCAGATTGCCGCGTCCAGAAAGATTTTTCCCGGCCCCATCTCATACCCGTGAATCACGCAGTTGGTCACCGCTTCAGACACTGCCGTCTTTACATCCGCCAGTTCATCCATCGTTGGATTCAGAGGCGCGATAAAGGCCGCCACCGCTGTCCGGGCAAAACCTTCATTTTCCGATTTTGCTTCAAATACAATCTGCATTTCATTGACCAGCACAGGCTTTTTATTCTCCGCCGACTCCGGTCTTCTGTCAAAACTCATATCCATTTCCATTGAATCTTTCCATCCTTGCCTTTCTGTTTTCAAAACCGTTTTTTATCAATCCGGCTCCCCGGCCATAATACACGTCAGCCCCGACATCACCAGCAGCTTTTTCACCCTCGGATTCATATTTTCCGCCAGAATTGTCCCGCCGGAGAATCTGGCATTCCGAAAACGCCCCAGAATTACACCGATCCCGGAACTGTCCATAAAATCCGTTCCCCGAAAATCAAAAATAATTCTGCGGATATGGTAAGTATCTACCAGCAAATCTGTTTCCTGCTGAATCTGGGTGGCCACATGATGATCCAGTTCCCGCGGCAGAACAATTCTGAGTTCTGTGCCGCTGACTTTATATTCACACTCCATCTCCCGCATACTCCTTTCCTGAAAAAAAGTTTTCTGTAAGATAAAAAAGACATCTCATCCTGAAGGAATCGATGTCTTTTGTCGCTGTTTTTCTTTTTTCTGTTTTTATATTATTCTGCCGCAGTATATCCTCTGGATTCCAGATCCTGCGCCATATCCTCTGCAGTCCTTCTCCAGCTGGATCTGCTGGTATTGTCAATCGTAGTCCGGAACCATTTCAGAGCGTTGGGGTAATCCTCGATATAATTATAGGCAAACGCCAGATAATAGGCCGCCTCGCCGTTTCCGTAAGACGGGTCTGTCTGCACGATCTCCAGGAATTTCTCAATCGCCGCTTCATAATTCTCATCTCCATACAGAGAAAGTCCCTCCTCCATGGCGGCATCCAGCATGGCCGACTGCACCTGGGTCATCATACCATCATAAACTGCCTGCGCATCCGCATCCAGCAGATTCCGATCTACATTGGCAATCGTTTCCCCTGCTGCGGTATAATCCTCATCCGCATAGGATACATAGGCATTCAGGAGCTGACTGTAAGCCGTTGTCTTCTCTCCGGCAGAAGAAGTAGCATTATTTGCCTCCTCCAGCTGCTGATTCAGAGATTCAATCTCGGTCTCCAGGCTCTGAATGGTCTGTTCTCTGGCAGAAATCGTCTGATTTGCTTCTACCATTTGCGCGGAAGCGCTGGTATTGGCCCGCTGCCGGATCTCCGGGATAACCAGAAAGCATACAACAGCAACGCCGATCGCCGCTCCCATCAGAAGATTTACTACAGTGCGTACCGCCGTATTATCTGTAAATTTAGCCGGGCGGATAATAATATCATTACCGCTCTGATAGGTCACTGTTTCTTCCTCTTCTTTCGAGGGCTTCAGCTTTCCATTTGCCCGCAGATGCTCCCTGCACTCCGCCATATAGCGCATAGTATTGGTATTATTTACATCTATTTTCTCCGCATGGCGCAGGGAACGCATGGCAAGATCATAGCGTTCCTCCCTCATATAAAGAAGAGCCAGAAGCTGATGCCCCTTGACCATCTTGGGATTCAGAGAAAGCACCTTTTTTAACTGAATCACCGCCAGATCATAGTTTCCCTCCCGACAGTAAGTCAGAGACTGATTAAACTTTTTAATAGTCTGGTTCGTATTCTCCAGCTGAGCGGCGCTCTTCTGTACATCTCCCAGATACCCGGTTGCCGGATTATTATCCGGCGCCAGGCTTTTGCTGATCACCCACTCACTGAGAGCATTCACCGTCTCTCCCATCTCATAGTAAACAAGTCCCAGCAGATTGCGGGCGTCAATATTCATCTTGTTATACCGCAGGCTCACCTTCAGAGAGTCTGCGGCTCCGCTCAAGTTCCGCACCTTTGCCTTTTCCAGACCGTCATTATAAAGGCGGTTGGACATACTGTTTATTTTCTTCCATACACGCACATCCGCGTTACATTCCGGACAGGTATCTGTAAAATCCAGGGATGCGCCGCAATAATAACATTTCATGAAGCACCTCCGCTAGTTTCTGGACTCCCGCACCATTTCCTGCAGGACATCCATCATGTCAGTCAGATCGCGGCTGTAAATGGCGTCCTCCGCATCATCAATTTCCATACTGGGTTCAAAATGCTTTAATTCTTCTTCAAAATCGATCATGATTGTCCTCCTTTTTATGGTTCCTTCTTCTGCAACACTTCCAGCAGAGCTCCGATAAAATACAGAGAGCCTGTACAGAACAGCTTCTGCCCTTTTTTTCTGCGCCGCATCATCTCCAAAAGCGCCTCTCTGCAGTCTTCAAATCCCTCCGCGCGGCATCCGTCCTCCTCGAAAATCCTCAGAATTTCCACAGGCGGAAGCCCTCTGTCATCGGGAATCCGGCTCACGGCAATGAATGCCCAGGGAATCTCTTTTGTCAGCAAAGCAATGGAAGTATCGGCATCCTTTCCCTTTACCATAGAAAATAAAAGCAGCGGCGGGCAGGGATCCTTCCCGGAAAGCTGTTTTACAGAATCAATAAATTCTGCAATTCCCGAGGGATTATGGGCTCCGTCCAGGTAAATCCCCGGGGCCGCCTCCTGCATACGTCCCGGCCAGCGTGATGCCGAAAGCCCCTTCTGAATCACAGTATCGCTCATCAGACCCAGAGTATGCATGGCGCTCACCGCTACCGCTGCGTTCTGCGCCTGATAGGGGGCCGGAAAGGGAATTCTCCATTTTGTCTTATTATCATAAGCAGAGAACAGAGAAAAATCAATATGATTTCCAACGATTTCACAAATTTGAAACATTTTCAGGTCCTGTCCGCCGGCCGCGGCGGCAAAAGCTCCTACACATGAACTTTCCTGCCCGCCGGCCTCCACAACCCCTGTGCAGGGACATCCAAGCTTTTCGGCCCGGGTCCGGATCACCGCTTCCGCTTCCGTGTCTCCGGCATCAAAGACAACCGGCACGCCGGGTTTGATAATTCCCGCCTTTTCTCCGGCAATCTCCGAAATCGTGTTCCCCAGATATTCTGTATGCTCCAGACTGACAGAGGTAATCACCGTAAGAACCGGCGAAGGGAAGCTGTTTGTCGCGTCCAGCCGTCCGCCAAGCCCGGTCTCCAGCACCACATACTCCACGTCTGCCTTTTCGTAAATTACCATACCCACGGCGAAAAGAAACTCGAAAAACGTCGGGTGACTGCCTGTTTTTCGGACAAGTTCACCGGAAGCCCGCTTCACCTGATCATAAGCATCCAGAAAAACACGTTCACTGATCATCTCCCCGTTTACCTGGAACCGCTCCCGGATGTCCACCAGGTGGGGAGACGTAAAAAGCCCTGCGCTTTTTCCCGCCGCCAGAAGCATATGATATAAAAAGCAGCAGACGCTGCCTTTTCCATTGCTTCCTGCCACATGGATAATTTTTCTTTTCAGACAGGGATCACCCAGCAGCTTCATCAGCTGCCGGGTGTGATCCAGACTGTTTTTCGTTGTAAATTTCGGAATGCTGTAGATAAAATCTACTGCCCCGTCCATTTTCTGTGACATCATCTTATTTCATCTGAGCCAGACGGGCTTCCACATCCGCCATCATCTGCTCATACTTTTTCAGCTTCTCTTTTTCTTCCTCTACCTTTGCAGCCGGAGCCTTGCTTAAAAACTTCTCGTTTTTCAGCATACCGTTGGAACGGGCCAGTTCTTTCTGCAGTTTTGCTTTCTCCTTCTCCAGCCGCTCCTTCTCTTTTGCCATATCCACCAGCTCCTCCAGAGGAATATAGATCACCGCATTTGGAATCACGACAGAAACCGCATCCTCCGGAATACCCGCCTTATCTGTCTGCACACAGACTTCGCTGGCGCTGATCAGATGCATGTAAATATTTTTGAAATTCTCACAGCGGCGGATCACATTCTCATCCTGGGAAACCACAAAATATTTTGCCTTCCGGCTGGGCGGAACATTCATCTCGGAACGGAGATTGCGAACGCCCTTTACCAGAACCTTAATGGCTTCAATGGCGGCCTCCGCCTCCTCAAAATGCAGTTCCTCCGTATACACCGGCCAGGAAGACAGCATAACGGTCTCCTCCTCCGGGCAGAGTGTACAGTAAATCTCTTCGGTAATAAAAGGCATAAAAGGATGCAGCATCTTCAGGGCATTTGCAAGAACAGTCTTCAGTGTCCAGAGCGCGCTGTTGGCCGCCGCCGGATCCTGCTCCTTATTGTAGAGACGAACCTTTACAATCTCAATATACCAGTCGCAGAACTCCTCCCAGATAAAGTCAAATACCTTCTGAACCGCAATTCCCAGTTCATATTTGTCCATATTTTCTGTGACATCCTTCGCCAGTGTGTTTACTTTGGAAAGAATCCACTTATCTACCGGGAACAGCTCATCCTCACCGGGCTTACAGGGCTGTTCCTCTCCCAGATTCATCATAATAAAACGGGAAGCATTCCATACCTTATTGGCGAAATTCCGGCTGGACTCCACACGCTCCCAGTAGAAACGCATATCGTTGCCCGGAGCATTTCCGGTAATCAGGGTCAGGCGCAGGGCGTCAGCTCCGTATTTATCAATAACCTCCAGAGGATCAATGCCGTTCCCCAGGGACTTGCTCATCTTCCGGCCCTGAGAATCTCTTACCAGACCATGAATCAGCACTGTATGGAAAGGCTCGGTTCCGGTCTGTTCCAGTCCGGAAAATACCATACGGATCACCCAGAAGAAAATAATATCGTATCCGGTTACCAGCACATCTGTCGGATAGAAATAGTCCAGCTCCGGAGTCTTCTCCGGCCATCCCAGCGTAGAGAAGGGCCACAGGGCAGAGGAAAACCAGGTATCCAGCGTATCCTCATCCTGAGTCAGGTGAGTGCATCCGCACTCCGGACACTTCTCCGGCATCTCCCGGGCAACCACCATATGACCGCACTGGTCGCAATAGTAGGCCGGAATCCGGTGTCCCCACCAGAGCTGTCTGGAAATACACCAGTCACGGATGCCCTCCAGCCAGTGAAGGTAGGTCTTTCCATAATTCTCCGGAACAAATTTCAGGCGTCCGCTCTTTAGGGCGTCAATAGCCGGCTTCGCCATCTCCTCCATTTTTACAAACCACTGGGGCTTTACCATGGGCTCCACGGTAGTCTTGCAGCGATCATGGGTTCCTACATTATGAACGTGATTCTCGATGGAAACCAGCAGTCCCATTTCGTCCAGCTTCTCTACAATAGCTTTTCTGGCCTCATACCGGTCCATACCTTCGTAAATACCGCCGTTGGCATTGATGGTTGCGTCATCATTCATCACATTAATCTCTTCCAGATTGTGACGTTTGCCCACCTCAAAATCGTTGGGATCGTGAGCCGGAGTGATCTTTACGCATCCGGTTCCGAACTCCTTGTCTACATAAGGATCCGCAATAACCGGAATCTCCCTGTTTACAATAGGAAGCAGAAGCTTCTTGCCGATCAGATCCTGATACCGCTCATCGTCGGGATTTACCGCAACCGCCGTATCTCCCAGCATAGTCTCCGGACGGGTGGTGGCAATCTCCACAAATCTGCCTTCTTCGCCGATAATCGGATATTTGATATGCCAGAAATGACCAGCCTGCTCTACATGCTCTACCTCCGCGTCAGAAATAGACGTTTTGCAGACAGGACACCAGTTGATAATTCTGGATCCTTTATAAATATATCCCTTATCAAAAAGACGGATAAAGGTCTCCTTCACTGCCTCGGAACAGCCCTCGTCCATGGTAAACCGCTCCCGGTCCCAGTCTGCGGAGGATCCCAGTTTCTTTAACTGACGGACAATCCTTCCGCCGTACTCTTCCTTCCACTCCCAGGCATATTTCAGAAATTCGTCTCTGGTCAGATCCGCTTTGTCAATTCCTCTCTCCTTCAGACTGTTAATTACCTTTACCTCTGTGGCGATGGCCGCATGATCAGTGCCCGGCTGCCACAGAGCAGAATATCCCTGCATTCTCTTATAACGGATCAGAATATCCTGCATGGTATTGTCCAGAGCATGCCCCATATGGAGCTGTCCGGTAATATTCGGCGGGGGCATTACAATGGTAAAAGGTTTTTTGCTGCGGTCTACTTCCGCATGAAAATAATGGTTGTCTTCCCATTTTTTGTAAAGACGGTCCTCGATCCCTTTCGGATCATAAGTCTTTTCCAGTTCTTTCATCTGTCTGCTCTCCTTTTTGTCTTTTCTTTGCAGGACACGCAGTTTTTCATAAAAAAGAATCCTGCTCCGCAGGATTCTCCGCCTGCGGCGGGCTGCCTAGGCAGCATCTTCCATTTCGCCGCAGTGAGATCCTCGCGGAGCGTGTTTATCTTACAGGAAACAAAGTTTCCTGTAAGATAAACAAAAGCCCTCCACATGCATTCACATGTGAAGGGCGTCATAATCTGCGCGGTACCACCTTCATTTCCTGCTTGCGCAGGAATCTCTCACATCCGGTAACGGGGATGAATCGTGAGATCCTACACATCCGTCGGACTTCAGACCTCCGGTTCCAGAGCTACCTTCCGCAAACCGCCTGCCGGATGACCTTTCAGCCGATGGATCATCCTCTCTGCCGCCGCGCCTTTCGCGTACTCCTCTCTGTCACTACCTTTATCTCCGGAATTTATAACGGTCTCCGCCGTCCGAACCGGAATTTGCTTTATACATCATAAACAACATCTTTTCGATTGTCAACCGGTTTTTGATCCGAAAACTCCCTGCCACCGGTCTCTCAAAAAATCACCGATGCTTCAGATACCGCTCCAGGAACGCAAAAAATGCATCCATCTCCTCATCGGTGCCGATGGTGATCCTCAGATAATTATCGATACGGGGCTTCGCAAAATACCGCACATAGATATCCTGCTCCCGCAGAGCGTCAAACAGTTCCTTCGCCGGACAGCTCTCATGCGCAGCAAAAATAAAGTTGCTCTTTGAATCCCGGAAGGAAAATCCCAGCTGCCGCAGCCGTGCTTTTGCCCGCTCTCTGGTATCCACAATCTTCTGAATCGTCTCGTTAAAATACTCCGGATCCTCCAGCGACGCCACGCCCGCCGCAATAGCGGTCTGATTCATGGTATAGGAGTTAAAAGAATACTTCACGTCGTTTAAATATTTAATCAGCGCCGGATTTGCCATGGCATAACCGATCCGCATTCCCGCCAGGGAACGGGACTTGGAAAAAGTCTGAACCACAATCAGATTCTCGTACTTTTCCAGAAGGGGCACTGCCGAAACAGCGCCGAAATCCACATACGCTTCATCCACAATCACGATCACATCCTGATTCTGCCGGAGAATATCCTCAATCATCTCCTGCGGACATTCCACACCGGTGGGCGCATTGGGATTCGGAAAAATAACTCCCCCGTTTTCCTTATAATAATCCTCAGCCACAATGTCAAAGTTCTCATTTAACGGCTGCGTTTCATAGGGAATCCGGAAAACCTCCGCCCAGACATCATAAAAGGAGTATGTAATATCCGGAAAAAGAATGGGCTTTTCACTGTTAAAAAATGTCATAAAACACATGGCCAGCACATCATCTGATCCGACTCCCGCAAATACCTGCTCCGGCTTCAGACCCTGACTGTCGGCAATGGCCTTCACAAGCCTTCCGGCCGACGGATCCGGATAACGGCGCAGAAGATCCGTATCCAGGCGCCGCAGCGCTTCCGGCACTCCCGGCGCCGGCGGATAAGGATTCTCATTCGTATTCAGTTTGATTATTTTCTCTTTCTGAGGCTGCTCGCCGGGCGTATAGGGCGTCACTCGGCGAATATTCTTTTCCCAGGCTTTCATAATGGCCTCCCTTATCTTCATTTGTCACGTAATTAAGATAGCACAGAAATTCTCCCTTTGCAAGAAGTTGACACCGGGCGATATCATGGTATAATATGAGCACTTAGCAAGGTGTTTTCGAGTTTAGCGCGAGTAATACCTGGTGAACGCAGCAAAATTCAGAATCTGATGCAAAAGAAAATCATGAGTATATATGAGGTACGGTCATGAAAAAAATCTTTTCCTTTTTGAAAAACAACAAACATTTTTTTCTGTTGTTATACGCAGCCTTTTACATTCCCTGGTTCTGTTATGTGGAACAAAAGGTAAATATTAATTCTGATTTCCATATCATTCATATGGTACTGGACGATTATATCCCGTTCTGCGAATTCTTCGTCATACCTTATTATCTCTGGTTTGTGTACATAGGTGTGTCAATTATTTACATTGCATTCAACGACGGCCGGACCTGCTGGAAAATGGGCGCTTTTCTGATTACGGGAATGACCATTTTTCTGATCATTTCCACCGTATATCCCAACGGACACCACCTGCGTCCGGACACCTTTGTCCGGGATAACTTCTGCGTGGATCTGGTAAAACAGCTTTATGCCACCGATACTCCCACCAACCTGTTCCCAAGCATCCATGTTTATAATTCCATCGGCATCCACCTGGCACTGACCCACTGCAGCAAGCTGATGACAAATCCCAGAACAAAATGGGTAAAGCCAGTATCTCTGGTTCTGATGATCAGCATTATACTTTCCACTGTATTTTTAAAACAGCATTCAGTTTTCGATATGCTGACTGCATTCGCCCTGGCGGCTGTTATGTACTCCCTCTGCTACGGATCCCTCTTCCGGGTACTGGAGAAAAACCTGTTAAAACATAAGAAGCAGAGACAGAAAATAGAACAGATATAAAACCTCTTCCGGTTTCATATCATAAAATTTCAGGCAGAAAAAGGAAAACTGTTTCCTTCTTCTGCCTGAAATACATTTCTGCTTTATTTTCCCTACTTACATCTCTTCCAGCGCTTTTTCCGCTTTATCAAGATAAATATTATCTGCCTTGCCAAACAGACCTGCATCCGCCAGTTCCGCAAACGCAGGATCCAGAGGCATCTTGCCGAGCACCTCAAGTCCCATATCAGCGGCGATCTCATCAATGTGGCTCTCACCGAACACTTTGATCTCTCTGCCGCAGTCAGGACATACCAGATAGCTGTAATTCTCCACAATTCCCAGCACCGGAATATCCATCATGCCCGCCATATTGTAAGCTTTCTTTACAATCATCTGCACCAGCTCCTGGGGAGAGGTAACGATCACAATGCCGTCCACAGGAAGGGACTGGAACACGGTCAGAGGCACATCTCCGGTTCCGGGAGGCATGTCCACAAAAAGATAATCCAGATCGCCCCAGACCACATCAGTCCAGAACTGCTTTACCGTCCCGGCAATGACCGGTCCCCGCCAGACAACGGGAGCTTCCTCGTCTTCCATCAGAAGATTTACCGACATAATCTTGATTCCGTCCGCAGACTCAATGGGATAAATCCCCATCTCGGATCCTGTAGCCGGGCCATGTACTCCATACATCTTCGGAATGGACGGTCCTGTAATGTCCGCGTCAAGAATTCCCACATTATAGCCCTTCTTTCTCATGGCGGAAGCCAGAGAAGCTGTCACAAAAGACTTGCCGACGCCGCCCTTGCCGCTGACAACGCCGATTACCTTCTTTACAGAAGAATATTCATTTAACTTTTCCAAAAAGCTGTGCGGTCCCTGCTCACATCCGCCATTCTCCTGGGCGGAACAGTTCCCAGCGCTTGCACAGCCGTCACAACTGCTTGCCATACAAATTTCTCCTTTCTTCGTGCCGCTTTCCGCCGCTGCACGCTTTTAAGTATACCCCTTTTTCTTCAAAAAGTGAAGGACATTTTTCCTGTTTTCGACTAGGAAAACAGGAAAATCTTCACAGTTTGTTAATTCTGTTTCTTTGCCGCCGCTTCCTTTCTGGCAAAGATCTCTTTGAAAGACTCTGTATAGGGCGGACGGGCGATTCCATACTCTGTCACAATTCCTGCAATCAGCTCATGATCTGTAACATCAAACGCCGGGTTAAATACCTTCACGCCCTCCGGAGCCATGCGCTCCTTATACCACATCTCTGTCACTTCCTCCGGCTTCCTCTGCTCAATCTTAATCTCGGCGCCGGTGGGAGTATTCATATCAATGGTAGAAGTAGGAGCGGCAATATATACCGGAACATTGTACAGCTTTGCCACAGCCGCAACCACAGAGGTACCGATCTTATTGGCGGTATCGCCATTAGCCGCCACGCGGTCACAGCCTACAAAAACCGCATTTACCCAGCCGTTTTTCATAACAGTCGCAGACATATTATCGCAGATCAGCGTCACATCCACACCGGAGGACTGCAGCTCATAAGCTGTCAGGCGCGCCCCCTGCAGCAGCGGTCTGGTTTCATCCGCAAACACGCGGAAATTATAGCCCCGCTCCTGTCCCAGATAAATAGGCGCAGTAGCAGTGCCGTACTTGCTGGTAGCAAGCTTGCCGGCATTGCAGTGAGTAAGGATTCCATCTCCCGGCTTTACCAGAGTCAGGCCGTACTCGCCAATCGCCTTGCAGACACGGATATCCTCCTCCTGGATTTCGATGGACTCCTCCTTCAGAAGCTGTTTAATGTCAGCAACAGACTTTTCTCTGTTGTTCAAAACCACCTGCTCCATGCGGTTCAAAGCCCAGGACAGATTCACCGCCGTAGGACGGGAGGAGTCCAGATAATCCTTCTGCTTCTTAAACTCCGCATAAAAAGTATCAAAATCCTCTGTATCAATTCCCTTTGCCAGCACATAGATGCCGTAGGCGGCCGCCACGCCGATGGCCGGAGCGCCGCGCACCTGCAGCAGATAAATTGCATCCCAGATCTCCTGAGCTGTTTTCAGCGCGATAATCTCCGTCTTTGCAGGCAGCTTTGTCTGATCAATAATCACTACCGCGCTGTTCTCGTCATCCAGTGTGACGGTATCATAGTCCATAATATTCTTTTTTTCTTCCATAATATCCTGTTCTCTTTCTGTTTGAATTATCATCTGCCCCGTGAGCGGGTCTTGAATTTTGAATCTCAGCCTACTCCACGGTCACGCTCTTTGCCAGGTTCCGCGGTTTATCCACATCCAGGCCGCGGGCCACGCTGGTATAATATCCCAGAAGCTGCAGCGGTATCACTGCGAGACTGGCCGTGAAATGCGGGTCTGTCTTGGGAATATAAACTGTGAAATCAGCCGTATCCTCAATCACATAATGACCATAGCTGGTCAGCCCCATCAGGTATGCGCCTCTGGACTTGCACTCCACCATATTGCTGACTGTCTTTTCGTAAAGATCATCCTGTGTCAGCACACCGATTACAAGAATGCCGTTTTCAATCAGGCTGATGGTTCCGTGCTTCAGTTCTCCCGCCGCGTAAGCCTCAGAGTGAATGTAGGAAATCTCCTTCATTTTCAGACTTCCTTCCAGGCTGATCGCGTAATCGATTCCTCTTCCGATAAAGAAAATATCATGAGCGTTGGAGAACTTAGCGGCAAACCACTGCAGCCGTTCCTTCTCGCTGAGAATATGCTCCATCTTCTGCGGAAGTGTCTGAATCTCCGTCAGCATACTCTGATACTTTTCTTCCGAAATCTCTCCCCTCACAAAAGCAAACTGCATTGCCATAAGATAAGTGGCAATCAGCTGTGTACTGTATGCTTTTGTGGTGGCAACGGCAATCTCCGGTCCTGCGAGAGTATAAAATACAAAGTCCGCCTCACGCGCAATCGAAGATCCCACCACATTCACAATCGCCAGAGTCCGAATCCCCATGCCTTTCGCTTCCCGCAGGGCAGCCAGGGAATCCGCCGTCTCTCCGGACTGTGAAATAATAATTACCAGACCGTCGGGATCCAGAAGCGGTCTGCGGTACCGGAATTCACTGGCCAGATCCACACGAACCGGTATACGGGCCAGATCCTCAAAAACATACTGGGCTGCCATTCCCACATGCCACGCGGAACCGCAGGCCACAATATAGATCTGGGAAATCTTCTGAATTTCCTCATCAGAAAGGCCGGAAGCAGAAAGATCGATCTCACATTTTCCGTCTTTCTCTTTTACTGCGGAACGGATCGTATCCTCCACAGCTTTCGGCTGTTCGTGGATCTCCTTCATCATGAAATGCTCGTATCCGCCCTTTTCCGCGGCCTCCGCATCCCAGTTGATCTCCACCAGTTCCTTCTCGATCTCATCGCCGTCAATATTATAAAAACCGACAGCTCCCGGAGTCAGTCTTGCAATCTCCAGATTGCCGATATAATAAACTTTTCTCGTATACTTTAAGATTGCCGGCACATCGGAAGCCACATAAGCCTCTCCGTCCTGCACGCCGATAATCATGGGACTGTCTTTTCTGGCCACCCAGATCTCGCCGGGATGCTCCCGGAACATGACCGCCAGAGCATAAGACCCCCGCGTACGAACCATGGCCTTCGCCAGGGCGTCTACAGGACCGCCGTTATACTTCTTATAGTAATAATCAACCAGCTTTACAAATGCTTCTGTATCTGTCTCGGAATAAAATGTATAACCGTTTCTCAGCAGCTTATCCTTCAGCTCCTGAAAATTCTCAATAATACCGTTATGAACGCCCACAACATCGGCTCCCTCTCCGGTAGCTGCCGCACTGGTATGAGGATGGGCATTCTGCTCAGAAGGCTCCCCGTGAGTGGCCCAGCGGGTATGCCCGATCCCGCAGGAACCGGTCACCGCATTCCCGCCGTCTGTCTTCTCTGCCAGCTTCTTTAAACGCCCCTTGGCCTTCACTACTTCAAACTCTCTGTCACCGTCACGAACAGCAAGCCCCGCAGAATCATATCCGCGATACTCCAGTTTGGACAGACCGTCCAACAGAATGGGCGCTGCCTGTCTGCTGCCTATATAGCCAACGATACCACACATACTCTGAACTTCCTCCTGTAAGGTTGAATTTATATACCAACTTACCATATTTCCCGCATTTTATCAACACTTTGTTGCCGGTGAGAAACCTGTCGGATGCAGTTCCTTCCCTTCACAGCAACACCTGCCGACCCTTCATAATTCATGCCTGAGTTCTTTTCTTCTGCCATAATATGCTTCAGGACAGACTCAGGTGCAGGGTATACCGAAAAAAGAAGGACTTCCGGTTCAGATCATCCGAAAGCCCATCTCAGAACTGCATTTTCCGCAGTCTTTTTTCACAATTTCATTTCATCCTGTTCCCTGTCGAATCCGACCGTCATATCATATACTCCGCTGACTGTGACCGCAAATTCCCGGGGCAGGTCGGAAGGGAAATTATGATAACCGGGGACAAAAATCAACGGAAGCTTCAGTTTCCCGGCAATCTCAGCGGCGGTCCGGTGAAACAGCCCTTCCCGGCTGCCTTCCCCTGCACCGATCCACAGCGGAACGGAAATCTCCCGCAGCAGATTCAGATCCGCCTCAAAAAAGCTCTCCATCTCATACTGCACAAACACCTTCAGATTCTCCAGATCCCGGGCCTGCTTCTGCAATGATTTGCTCTCTGCCCGTTCATCCACGCCGCCCATAGACTCAATAAAAGCCCACAGCGCCCGAATCATCCTCCCTGTATCTCTGGCTTCCCGCAGCTTCTTTACAAGAGTATCCATCCCGGCGGCCACAGCTTCCGCCCCCCGAAACGCGGGCTCATGCAGAAACAAACCGCTTACCAGCTCCGGATAAAGCGCCGCCAGCCGGGATGCCACCACGCCTCCGGCGCTGCTTCCTGTCACAAAAACTTTCTGCTGACCGGCAGCCCTGATCACAGCGGCGGCATCCTCCGCCTGTATCTGCAGAGCAAAGGGATTTCCGCCTGCCGTGTTCTTCAGGGCAGCTTCACTCACCCTGCTGCGGCTGCAGCCTCTCCGGTCGTAAGTAATCACTGTAAATTTTTTTGCCAGAAGTTTTGCCGCCTCCTCAAAATAGTCGCTGTCGCAGGCAACTCCATGAATCAGCAGAAGCCCCGGTCCGGCGCCCCGTTTTCTGCCAAACAGGACTGCGTCCTCCCGTTCAACCGCAAACTCCTCCGGCTGTTCCTTTATCTGTTTCATATCAGTCACTCTCTATGACAGCTTCTCCGCTGCGGTCTGCAGACGTCTGCGGATCCGCTCCGGACCCATAACCTGCATAATCTGATACAGATCCGGCGTATTTCTCCGTCCGGTCAGACCCACACGGATAACAGTACTCACATCCCCCACATGTCCGGGCCATTCATCCTTCGCTTTTCTCCAGATCTTCACCTCCCGGGCATAGCCGATCCGCTCTGCCAGATCCTTCATCCGGTCAAACCACTGCTGACTGTCATCCTCCGGATTATAAAACTCTTCCACATAAAGAGAAAAAATCTGTCTCAGCAGATCCGGATCAGAAATCAGCTGGTACTCATACTCATCCGGCTTCAGATCAAACTGATCATCATACATGTAGGAAATATAATCTCTCACATCGGACCATTTTCCGATATCTTTCCTCTTTTTCTTAATATCTGCCCCACGCTCGATTCCGAGAACCTTCAGTGAATATTCCCTGTCATCCAGCATGGACTTCAACACTGAATCATAACGCTCTGCCCAGCTGTAAACATCCTCATAAACCTTTTCCGCAGAAAATTCCGCAATCACATTTTTCGAAACGTCGATCAGCTTGTCCATATCAAACAGCGCGCCCTCCGTGGTGCTCATTTTCTTCAGGGCAAAGGGGAATTCGTACAGATCCGCGCTGCCGTTATTTTTCCGCCACATCTCAAAATCAGAATTGGCTACAGTCATCAGATACTCCTTCACCGACTCCTTCGGGATACCTGCCTGATGGTAGTAGCTGACCGCTGCCTCCGGATCCTTCCGCTTGCTGATTTTTCTCTTAAAGGTCACCGCCTCGCCGTTTTCATCCAGAATGGGGTTCCCGTTCTTATCCACCTTCGCCTCGCTTTTCAGCATGGGCGCATAATGGCAGTATTTGGGCGCCTTAAATCCCAGCGCCCTGAACAGTTCCAGATGCAGAGGCACTGAGGGGAACCACTCGTTGGACCGGATCACATGGGTTGTGTGCATCAGATGATCGTCCACCGCATGAGCAAAATGGTAAGTAGGAAGACCGTCTCCTTTGATAATGACAATATCCAGAATATTCTGGGGCATCTCCACTTTGCCCTTTACCATATCCTTGTGCGTAATCCTGCCGTCCTCTTTTCCCATAGCTCTGAAACGGATCACATACGGATCCCCGCGCCGGATACGCTCTGCCGCCTCCTCAATGGGAAGATCCCGGTAAATGGCCCATTCGCCGTAATAACCGATATTGTTCAGCTTCTTCTCTTCCTGTTTTTTCCTGAGTTCAGCCAGTTCCTCTTCTGTGGCAAAGCAGGGATAAGCTCTGTCATTGACCAGAAGATACTTTGCATACGCCTCATAAATCTCCCGCCGCTGTGTCTGGATATAGGGACCGTAATCCCCCACAGATTCTGTCTCGCTGACCATACCCTCATCAAATACAATATCAAAATCCTTCATGGAATCAATGATCCCCTGAACGCCGTTTTCTATCTTACGCTTCTGATCCGTATCCTCAATGCGGAGAATCAGCTTTCCGCCGGTCTGCTTCACCAGCGCAGTCTCAACAATACACTGCTCCAGCGCGCCGATATGCACGAATCCGGTAGGACTGGGCGCAAATCTGGTTACTACCGCTCCCTCCGGAAGATCTCTCTCCGGGTACTTTTCCTCATAATAAGAAATATCCTTCGCTTCCGGGAAAATCAAATCCGCAAGTTCCTGTCTTTCCATAAATCAATTCCTCCAAAAATAAATTAGTTTAATAAATCTTCTCAATTTCCTTCAGGTCATAAGCATCGAGAAACTCCTGCAGCTCCCGCTCATTCCGGATCAGCTGCGCCTCCTCAAACTTCCCTGTCTTCAGATCCTGAAAACCCGCCACCTGTTCTCCTGTACAGATACTGCATTTCAAAACCGGTCTGCAGACCGACGGATCATATTCCTTTTTTTCTGCTTTCCTGTTTCTCTTTCTGCCAAACATCCTCTGTCTCCTCCTTTCGACAAAACGGCAGTTTTTATTCATCATACCAGAAAAGTTTTATTTTTGCCATCTTCCAAAAGCATAGAAGCGCAGGTATAATGATATCATATATTTGCTCAGGAGGATACCCCATGACTTATTCCATTGTCTATGATGCAGTACAGATCAAAACAACACATTTTGAAAATCCGGCGCCCCTGATCAACATGAATGAGCTGGCCGCCGGCATCCTTATTGCCTGCCGTCAGGCAGGGGCCGAGCCGCCGGAGCTGACCGTCGGAATGTCTGTAAATGAATTTCGAACCGCTTTTCTTCAGGCCATCGACGGCAGAGAAGGCGCCAATCCCCGGCTTCTTTCCGCAATCCGGGAATATCCCCATGAAAAGCTTCTGATCGATGAGGCCGCAAAAGCAACCTATGAGTTCGGTCTGACGCTTCCGGATCTGAATTAAAACCCGGTATAATGCCTCTCACCGCCATGAAACGCCGATGCGGCATCCTAATATCCCCGCTCATGGAAATCCCGCTCATCCTTCAGCGGGATCTTTTTCACATCCATGCCGGTAATCTCAATATATCTCTGTCGGTCCAGGAAAAGCACCAGTTCATCAATCTTTTCCTCCGTCCCCTGCACTTCCATCTCCACACTGCCGTCAGAAAGATTCTGCACCCAGCCGGCCAGCCCCAGCTGTCTGGCCTTGTGTACGGAATAATAGCGAAATCCCACGCCCTGTACTCTTCCGTAAAATAAAATATGTTTCCGAATCATACCCGTCATCCTTTCAGCAGTCCCACTGATATTTTTTCAAATCCACACATCCGTCCGCTCTGACCTGTACTCCTTCATCAATATGCAGCCACATTTCCCTCCGGTATCTCCTCCACCACAGACAGGATCTCATAAATCAATTCCTCTGTCAAAACCTTACCCATTTTCAGAAACTCCTCCGTCTGCAGAACCCCCGAACAGAGTCCGCTTCAACTGATAAATCGTAATCACATAGCTGATAATCAGAACCACATCCGCTCCGATCCAGGCAAAAACTTCTCCCCAGAACAGAGCATAATATCCGAACACTGCCGGCAGAGTCAGCGCCACCACCGTCCTCACACAGAACTCTGCCACGCCGGATATCATGGTCATCACCGAGCGGCCCATGCCCTGAAGCGAAGAACGAACCACATGCAGAACATAGAGGATCGGCAGAGAAATACTCATAACAGACAAAAATTCATAAGCTGCCGCTATGGTACTCAGACGGTCGCTCTCCGATCCCGAAATAAACAGCCCCAGCAGAGGTTTACCCACAAGCAGCATCACCACGCCGATCAGAACCGCCGTCAACACAGCAATCAGCACGGCAGACCGCACGCCTTTTCTGATCCGGTCCAGCTTCCGGGCTCCCAGATTCTGCCCGGTATATGTCGTCATGGCATAGCCAAAGGAGATCGCGGCAATCTCCAGCAGTCCATACAGCTTATTCGTAGCTGTGAACGCCGCAATAAACAGCACTCCGAATCCATTTACCACCGTCTGAACAATCATTCCGCCGATGGAAATCAGAATATTCTGCAGCGCCATTGGCATTCCCAGGAACAGCAGCCGTCCCGCCAGCCGAAGTTCCGGCATAAAGTCTCTCCTGCAGAACGCCAGAATCTCAATCTTCAGAATCTTCGTCAGGCAGAATACCGCAGAACATCCCTGGGCAATCACGGTGGCAATCGCCGCTCCCCGGACGCCCCATCCAAACACCGCCACAAACAACAGATCCAGCCCCACGTTTACCGATGCCGCCACAATCATGGAGTACAGAGGCGTCTTGCTGTCCCCCAGCGCCCTGAGAAGCGCCGCCAGAATATTGTAAGCCATCACCACTATCATTCCGCCGAAAATCACCCGCAGATATTCGGCAGACATGGGCGCCACTTCCTCCGGCACGCGCAGGATCCGCAGCATGGGAGCCACCAGAATCTCCCCGATCAGAATCAGAATCACAGCCAGGATCCCCGATAAAACCAGAGCATTTCCCGCAGCTTTCCTCATCTGAGGCAGATCACCCTCTCCGAACTTCTGGGCAATCAGTATGGAAAACCCCTGCGTTAATCCCGTGATAATCGCCAGAAACATCCAGTTGAACCAGTCCACAGTTCCCACAGCCGCCAGAGCCGATGTCCCCAGCACACGGCCCACTACCATGGTATCCACCACCGTATATAACTGCTGAAAAACATTGCCTGCCATCAGCGGAAGAGAAAACAGCAAAAAAAGCTTTGCCGGATTTCCCTCTGTCATATTTCTTATCTGAGCCATTTCCAAACCTCACCTTTTTCTTTTGTAATTAAGTAAAATTTTTTCAAGTAAAATCAATTATATTCAAATAAGATATTTATTTCAAGCTATATTTATAGTATACTTTATACCAGCGATAACTCAAAAGGAGCTTTTAGTTATGAAAAACGAAGATTATGAAAAATTGGGTCCCCGCGTAAAAGAACTGCGTATTCAGATGGACCTGACACAGGCCCAGGTGGCAAGTGCATTAAATGTGACGCCCGGATACATAAGCAACGTGGAAAACAACCGCACTGCCATGTCTCTGCGTGTACTGATCTACTATGCAAAGCTGATGCATATCTCTCTGGATTCTCTGATCGGCAGAATTGATTCAGACTACAGGGGAACAGCTCTGGATCACGAAATTATGGATGTTCTGTCCACCATGGACGAGGATAAGAAGCTGAAGCTTCTGCGGACCCTGAAGATCTGGAATGAATAAAAATACCCCCATGGAAATCTTCCGAAACTGCGTTTCTGATTTCCATGGGGATATTTTTGTTTGCCGGCTGCAGTTCTTCTGCGTCAGGCCAGACCGGGCATAATTGTTAAAATAACTGCTACAACAAATGCTGTAATCGTCGTATTCAATACCGTTGTTATAAATACATACTTATAAGACTGATTCATCGGCACCTCAATGAAATTCGTTGCTACTGCAAATCCGGGATTTGTGGGCAGCGTATCCAGCGTCTGACTGGAAAATACCGCAACCCGATGCACCGCGTTCATACTGATTCCCATCTGCGCAAAAGACTCTGACAGATATGGAAGCGTTGCATTTAAACCTGCCGGGCCGGAACCGGACGCCCCTGTCAGCAGAGCAATACAGATAATCACTTTAAACAGACCGGGAATCTGCATCTGCAGCAGTCCGTCTGTGATAACAGGAAATATCGGAGATGCGGCTACCACTGCCCCCAGAGCCCCCAGGGCTCCTACCTGAAGAAGCAGTTCCGCCGCCTGCTTCGGTACCGGATTTAACAAAGCCTTTAAGCCTTTTCCGCCCTGAAAATATTTCCAGAATAATATGATTGAAAGAATAATATTAACTGCCAGAGCGACTATTACATTCACTTTAAATCCGTTATAAATAATTATTGTTGCTGCCAGAGGTATCACCGCAATCAGCCAGTGAGGCATGTTTCTTTTTTCAAGCCCTTCAACTGCATTTTCCGGTCTTGTATAAACATTTCCTTTTGCTATCTGACGTTTTGCCATTATGTTCATAATTATAATATTCATTGCCAGAACGAGCGCTCCGCCGATAAAACCCGGAATTGCCGCTGCCATGGCATTTGTTCCAAGCAGTGTGCCTGCAATCACATTCTGATCAGATGTGGTTCCCGGCATACTGCAGGCTGCTGTAGCCAGCGCCCCCAGTACCACTCCCGGCGCCATTTCCCGCGGCATCTGCGCCTTCTCAAATACATCCAGTCCAATCGGAAGTAAAATAAACATTGTCACAAAGGGATTCAGACCGCCGTAGGCCAGCGAAACGCCAATTGCATAAATCACCAGTATCGCGATGATCGGTTTTAAAACAATCTGCTCTCCCTCTTCTGCTCTTTTCCTTGCTTTATATGTAAAAGCGCGGTAAATCGCATCGGCAATTGACTGAGCCGCGCCGCTCACCTGATAAAACGCTGCAACTACACATCCCATTAAAATCGGCCCAAACATAGCCAGGATATAATTACTGATTCCCGGAACAATAACATCTGTAAACGTTGTAAGCAGATTCATGCCGCAAAACAACGCTACAATTAATCCGCAGAGTGGCCCTAGGATAATCACATTGATTCCCTTATAGGCCAGCCATATCAATAACGCAATACCCACAATTATTCCAACTACACCCAATGCTGTCATTCTGAAACACTCCTTTTCTCTTTATTTTTGTCCATAGTTTCCCTGTATCTTTCTGCATTCATCCACAAACCAGGGCATGATTTCCTTCTGAATTACCAGCGGATAAGCCACATAACTTCCTCCCGGCGCCAGCTCGTCATAAGTTCGCCGCACTTCTGCTCTGACCTCCTCCTCCGTCACTCCTGCCTTATCAAAAATCCCCTGATTATCAAAACCGCCGCAGAAAGTAATACGATTCTGATATTTATCTTTCAGCTTCCGCAGCGGATTAGTGACCTGCAGCGGATCTACCCCATCTACACCAATTTCAATAAACTGTTCGAATATCGGTTCAATGTACCCGCAGGAATGATGCTGATACAGCATTCCTGCTTCATGAGCAGCATCTACAATCTTTTTCAGATTATCCTTAAAAAACGCTTCCCACATCTCTACTGACATCAACATCTGATTGTTGGCGCCATAATCATCATGCGCATTCAGAATATCCGGTTTCCAGTATTTTCCGATAATTTTAATGCACTGAATTTTGTATTCACACAAGGCATCCAGAAGCTCTTTATACAATTCCGGTTCTTCGTACATGGCAATTAATGCTTCCTCAAATCCCAGCAGTTCATGACTCCGCTCAAACACTCCGTTAATCAGCATGACCAGTGTTAATTTGTTTTCCCGATCCCAGTTTTTCGTATCCTCAGCAGCAGCCTTTTCCCAGTCATAAGAGCCCAGATCCGGAAAAACCAGCTGCTCACGCCATTTCGCGATATCTGTAATCACCCTTTTTTCCGGGCTGTCAATCACCATGCTGGCTCTTTGTTCCGGCACATATTCCCAGTAGGTGCCGAACCAGTCTCTGCCGGTTCCCTCGCTTCCATCCGGATTCACAGGTCTCTCCTGTATTGCCGGAACCAGAGAAAAATCAAAATCTGTACACAGATTCAGCACATGTCCGATGTTTTTCCGCCGACAGTACGCCTCCAGCAATTCATCATGTCTGTTCATAGTTTCCTCCTTTTTGGGCATTTTTCTGCCCATGCAGGTATCCCCGGAGGGGATTTCCTCCTTTTTGGGCATTTTTCTGCCCATGCAGGAATTCTTTTAAGGGCCCTTTTCCTGTTACTGTAAATTATAAAATATAGAGAACCAAAATGTGAAATATAAAGAAAAGCCGGAAATCCATATCAAAAATGTTATAGATCTCCGGCTTCTGAACAAAACCTGAAATATTATATACTTTTTTCTATTTCCTCAATCAGGACGCTCAGCGCTACATTCTGTGACTCTTCCTTCCATCCCAGAGTCACCGTATGCACAGAATTCAGAGGAACAAACAGTAACTCCGCGGACTCCGTACATCTGGTCCATTCATCACAAACCAGAACGCCCCGCCCCATTTCCACATAATTCAGCATGGTATCAAAGCTGTTGACATACTGTATCCGCGGGATAAATCCATAAGGTTCACAGAATTCACGGATCTGGCTTCCCAATACCATATCCCCATCCTCATCCATGACAAAAAATGTCTCGTCTCTGAAGTCCCCGGGCATCAGAACCTGTCTGTCCCCCCAGTCTTTCCGCCGACAGAGAATTCCTCTGACAATTTCAGCAACATCTTTTTTTCGAAGTCCTCTCCGTCTTCCCAGGATACCCTTAATTCCCATCACAATATCAATCTCATCCCGGTCCAGCTGCTCCAGCAATTCTGACCTGTTATATGCCTCCATCTGAATATCCATATTGGGATAATGCTGCCTCAATTTTCCCAGAACATCATCTGCAAATTTTGATACTTTCCAGCCCTCCATATATCCCATACGAATATTTCCCAGCCGATTGCAGTGCAGTTTTCTGGCAGTCACACTCACCTGTCGGAACGCCATCTGAGTGCGCCGGAAAAAATCATAATATTCCCTTCCTGCTTCCGTAAGCTGTACTTTCTTTCCGGAACGGTCAAATAATACTACGCCCAGTTCATCTTCCAGCTTTGATATGCTCCGGCTCAGATTCGGCTGCGAAGCAAACAGCCGTTCCGCCGCTCTGCTGAAGCTTTTTTCCTCAGCAACTGCCATAAAATTATTAATCTGCAGTTCATTCATAATGTATCCTCTATGAGCTCTCCGTAGCCTGCCCGGCGGCCGACCTGCCGCAGTCCGTCATATGCTTCCTCCAGAGAATAATTGTGCTCCTGCAGAAAATCGTCTCCCTTTTCCGCCACATACCTGTAAAAAAGAACTGCCGCCGCCAGGGCTTCCCGGTCGCTGTAATCCAGGGTATCCAGCAGAATATTCTCTGCCTCATTGACTTCTCCCCGGTCCACCATGGCCTTGAACTCTCCCAGTGAGGTTCCGGAAACGGTATATTTGTTTTCTATCTCCGGCTCCACCTGGACATAATGCTTTCCCAGCATCAGTGAAAAAAGAACTCTGACCATCTCCTTGATCATACGCATAATGTAATCCTTTTCATTTTCGTAGCGCATATGTTATGTTTCCTCCTGTTATAATACGTACACTTAGTGAATGCGAGCGCAGCGTAGCATGAGCTTAGTGGAAGTAATGCCGTGCATAATACGTACACTTAGTAAATGCGAGCGCAGCGAAGCATGAACTTAGTGGAAGTAATGCTGTGCTCACTCTGCCGCAAGCATCACCCGGCATCTTTTTTTATAAAAGGCAATTCCATATTTCAAAATATGATCGACGCCTTCCTCCATGAGGGCTTCTTCGTAGTGCTTCACTCCGATCTGCTGCAGCGCTTTCCTACAGGCCCCTTCAAGATCCCCATCTTCCGCATATTTCAATTCCAGTATCAGACCAGTTTCCCCATCATCCGTCTCCACGATAATATCACTATAGCCATCTCCGGATTCTCTGCTGGAAGAAACACTCCAGGTATCACAAAATCCCAGTATCCCTATTAATATTCCATGGAAAAAGCAGGCTCTTGGGTTCTGTTTTTCAGAACCCTTAGAGATCGCTTTCACACCGTGAAAGTTTTCTTTCATTTTCTTACGCACAAAAGTATCCCGGATGCTGATGGTGCGTTTCAGATACCCATTCAGCACCCTCTCTGCCGCTTCCGGTTCCCCGCCTTCCAGCGCAGTACAGAACTTCTCCAGAACTTCCCCGTTTTTCGGTATACTCTCCTTAAAAAACTCCATAATCTGCGTCGTAAAAATATTCCGGATTTCCATATTCGGAATTGCCAGAAGAAAGTTGTTTCCCTCCGGCTTTCCTCTCTGTGTCAGATAACCGGTGGTGAACAGAACGCTCCACAAATTATCAACAGAAGCATACATATCCTTATATGTGAGTTCCTGATGAATCTCCTTTGTAATCACCTCGCCTGCAACCAGCTTCTCTATTTCCCGTCTGACAGCCGCCTTATCCGATTCCCGGATGAACCGCCTCACCGCCTCATTACCGCTGGTATTGGACCAGTAATTCTTCGGCTGCGCCTCAGGATCCGCCAGCAGGGCATCACAATAATTGATCACATCCCAGGGACAATACACCTTTACATTGCCAAACTGGTAGCCGTCATACCACTCCCGCATCTCATCATAATGGTCCGAAAGTCCATAATATTCCAGCATTTCCCTGACTTCGTCGTCAGTGAATCCAAAAAATTCATCAAACTGTACATCTGACACAGACAAAACCTTCAGATTATTCAGCCCCGTAAAAATACTTTCCCTGGAAATACGCATACACCCGGTCAGCACCGCAAACTTCAGACTGTCATTGGTTTTCAGCACATATTCGAACAGATTCCTGATGAACAGAACCATCCGGTCATAATATCCCTGTTCAAATGCTTTCGCCAGCGGTACATCATACTCATCAATCAACAGGATCACTTTGCAGCCATGATGCTTTTCCAGAAGCTCCGACAGGACTTTCAGACTGCTGCATAAAACTGCCTCACTGACATCCGGCTGAAGAAGAGCCGTAAATGCCTCTTTATCATAGGCGGTCAGTCTCTCACTGTCCAGAAGATACTGAAACCTGCGCACTTCCCCTTTGATCACCTGTTCCGCCATATCAAGGGCAGTTTCGTAATCAGCAGCATTTATTCCTTTCAGTGAAACAGAGATCACCGGATATTTGCCCATATATTCTTCACAAAGAGAAGTTTCTTTCGATATGGCCAGTCTCTGGAATATTTCCTTATCCGTACCCAGTTCAAAAAAATTCTTCAGCATACTCATATTCAGAGACTTTCCGAATCTCCTCGGCCGTGTAAAAAGATTGACTTTTGTCCAATAATTTAAAAGCTCCTTTATGAGATACGTCTTATCTACATAATAAAAATCTTCGTTTTGTAATTCCGAAAAATTTTCAATCCCAATGGGAAGTTTCTTTCTTCTGATATCCATTTTCACCGCCCCTTATTTTTCAAACTCTCTGTCATAATGATAGCAGCAGTTCAGCCCGGTACATGCACAAAACATTCTGCTCCGCAGAATCCCGCTGCCCTGCAGCTTTCCGTTTCGCTTATGATTAATCATATTGTACCAACCACATTTATTCTTTACAAGATGAATTTTTCAGTATATATGCCCACCTCCAAAACACAGGAACGCCGACACCATATCAGCGCCAGCGTTCTCTTTCGTATTTTGTCCGATTATAACATCTCTCTGATCAGAGGTTTTCCGGTTTTATCAAGCAGCGGACATAAGCCTCCGGAAACCCCGAATTTTGCCATGAGATACTGAACTCCCGTATCCTTATCGACAATCACATACAGACCTTTCATACTTCCCTCTGTTTCCATGATTTCAAATCTCTTTTTTCCCATTACAGATCCCCCTTTTACGCCTCCACATTCCGCTTAAATCCCAGATAGGTTGCCGCAAAATACAGAAGATAGATTCCCGCGGAAATCAGAAGTGAAATACCAAAGTAAGAAAATCCGTTTCCGGCAGCCCCCGTATATTTCACGAACTGGTTTCCGGCATAAATCACAATCCCCGAGCTGATGACCACTGCCGCAGCTGCGGGAGCCAGATAGTAAAGGGCAAGCTGACGGAAAATCGTCCGGTCCACATCTTTCCTTTTCATGCCCAGTTTTTTCAGCACATCATACCGGTATTTATATTTCCCGGAATCCGAGAGCTGCTGCACCGCCAGAATCGTCAGCGCCACGAAAACAAAGATCAGGGCAATGTACTCCAGGGGGAAGGTCACTGCCGTCACCATGAATTTCAGATCTCCCGTATCCGCATCCTTCACAAAAGTATCCGCAATCATAACGATCATCTGATCGGTGCCGCTGCCCTCCATCAGACTTTCCTGCCATTCAGTCGTCATCTCTATGGACATCTCCGCTCCGTCAGAGCTTTCCTGGCTCCATCCGTCCTCACTGCTTTCCTCCTCATCCATTTCCATCTGAAGTTCCTCATACTCGTCATAAGTCAGCTGCCCGTGTTTATGGCGGTGCACTTCATCCAGCGCATCTCTCAGCTCCGCCGAACCTTCGCCTTCCATATCTGCCGCATACGCGGAATAGTAGGGCGTCATGCCTTCACAGATCTCATCCGGCACAATAATCAGATAATCCGCTCCGTTAATTCCGTTCTGGGAAAAAGCATCGGTATAAACCGCCGCCAGAGACAGAGCGCCGTCTGCCGTCTGAATCTGCTGTTGATAGACATCTTTCCCAAAATCTCTGGCAATTCTGGGTTTTGTCTGAAGCACATACTGATCATCCGCCAGGGAAACCGCATCATACCCCAGCATCTCACGCAGCGCATTATAATCGCTGAGCTTCATATAGGTGTCATAGGTGTAATATTCATTGCCCGGGATAAAATTTCCGTTTTCATCCACATGTTTTTCCATGGTGGTGGTAACATGGGTACCGAAGTAGAGATTCATCTCCTGGCTGCCATTCTCATAAATCTGATAAATTCTCTGTCCCTTAATCTTATTATAGGATTCAATGGCGGAAATTTCTTCCGCAAAATCATCCCCCGGCGTGGGACTGTGGACAGCCACATCAAAGGGAACGCTGTAATCCGCCGCCTGCCCCTGGTATCTGGCAAACATAAAAGCAAAAGCGCTTCCCATCAGTGAGCAGACCAGAAGAATGGTCAGCGTTCCCATGGCAAAACGCATGGTGCGCACCTTGGACGCCATCTGCCGGAACACAAAAATACGGTTGTTCCGGTACATTCCCCTGCCCCGTTTCTGTATTCTGCAGATCATAAAAGCCGACAGACCGTGAAACAGAAGATACACAGCCGCCACAAAACCTGCCATCAGGATCAGCGCCGTCCAGATGGAACAGCCCCGCACCATCATTACATAAACGAAAATAATATAGGCCGCTGCCGCCGGAAACAGCCACTGGCGCAGCTTCTCATGACCGATTTTAATCTCCTCATTTTTCTTCTCCATCTGAAGAAGCTCCGCGATCGACATCTTTTTAAAAGCCTTCTTATTGCGCATCAGCGCAAAAAGATAACATGCGAAGTAGCATCCCGCCGTCATCACCAGACACCAGATATTCATCTGCACATGGAGTTTGTAATCCTCACTGAAAATGGAGTAAAAAACTGTCATAATGATCTGCTGCAGAAGGGTTCCCACTCCGAGACCGATAAAAAATGCCGCCGTTCCGACCAGCAGATTTTCCTTCATATACAATCGGGACAACTCCTTCTTTTTCAGCCCGATCAACAGATAGGTGGCAAACTCCCGGCTTCTCTTTTCCAGCATAAACTTTGCCATGTAATTGATCAGCCAGGCCACAATCAGCACAATAAAAAAAGTAATCATTCCCAGCATTGCCGCCAGCACCCCGGCTTCCGAGCACATACTCCGGATATCTTCTGAAAAAATCAGGGAGTTAAAGGCAAACATCATGGCGGCCACCGCCACCATGGTAACCAGATAAACAATATAATCCCGCATGGAACGCTTCGCATTGCGGAGAGCCAGTTTATTTAACATAATCACTGTCACCTCCCGTCAGCGCAAGCACATCCAGAATCTTATTTAAGAATTCTCTTCTGCTCTTCTGACCCCGGATCAGCTCATGAAAAATCTCCCCGTCCTTCAGAAATAAAATTCTCTGACAATAGCTGGCAGTGAAGGCGTCGTGGGTTACCATCAGAATAGTCGCGCCCATAACCTCATTCATTTTTTTCAGCGTATCCAGAAGCATCTGCGCCGATCTGGAATCCAGCGCTCCCGTGGGCTCATCCGCAAGAATCAGCTTCGGATCATTCACCAGCGCCCGTGCGCAGGCGCACCGCTGCTTCTGACCTCCGGAAACCTGCCCCGGAAACTTATTCCGGATCTCTGAGATTCCCAGAGTTTTCAGGATTTCATCCGTCCTGGCGTCAATCTCCTTTTTCTTCTTTCCGTGAAGACTCATGGCCAGAATAATGTTTTCCTCGATGGTCAGCGTATCCAGAAGATTGAAATCCTGGAATACGAATCCCAGATTTTCCCGCCGGAAATCTGACAGAGCATCTTCGTTCAGCTCCGTAATATCTGTATTTCCATAAAAAATATGCCCTGCCGTCACCCTGTCAATGGTGGAAATCATATTCAGCAGCGTGGTTTTTCCGGAACCGGAAGCTCCCATGATCCCCACAAACTCTCCGGCGTCCACCGTAAAGCTGACCTGGTTCACCGCCCGGGTAATATTATTTTTCGTACCGTAATATTTTTCTACATTGCAGACTCTGATCTGTTCCCTCATGTATCTGTATCCTCCTGCTCTCTGTTTTATCAGCTCTCCATGATACCGGCAGGAAATCTCTCTGCATCTCCTGCAGAATTCCCCGGTCTCTGCCGGATCACTTCCCTCTCATGGTTTCATCTGACAGCTTAAGTCTATCAGACAGGTGGAATACATGGTATCGCTTCCCCTTACAATAATCTTACAGTTTTGTAAGATAACCCCCGGCCCTTCCCCGGAAAGTCATCTGCTCTCTGCCAAAGGCGAATCCTCCGTCAATCTGTTAAAATCAGAATCCGGAAAAGTCAGAATCATCCGGGTAAACTGCCCCGGCTCAGACTCACAGGAAATGCCGATCCCCAGTTTTTCACAGAGCCGCCTGCACAGATACAGCCCCATTCCCGTGGCGCGGCTGCCTGTCATTCTTCCGTTTTTTCCGGTAAATCCCTTGTCAAAAATCCTTCCCAGATCCTCCGGGGCAATTCCGCACCCGTTGTCCTCAATCACAAGAGACTTCTGTTTTTTCCCTTTCTCCGCACGGATCGTCAGCCGGGGGCCTGTCTCTCTCCTGTACTTCATACTGTTTGAAAAAATCTGCTTTATCATAAACTCCACCCACTTTTCGTCGGTAGAGACCATCTCCTCTTCCATATCCAGATCAATCTGCATGCCGCACTGGATCAGATGCCGCTTCTCCGTACGGATTACGGACAGTACCGTCTCCCTCAAATTTACCGGGTGAATGAGATAATCCCGGTCCACCTGCTCCATCCGCGCATAATATAGCACCTTCTCCACTTCATTCTCAATGGCGTCCAGCTCCGGCAGCATCCGGGCGGCCGTCTCATCCTTCCGGTTTTCGCAGATTAAATGAGCCGCCGTGATGGGCGACTTCACCTCATGGATCCAGCTTTCTATGTACTCTTTATATTCCTTCTGACTGTTTTCCAGCCTGTGAATCGTCTCAATTACAGACTTATTGGACCGCCTCAGAACCTCCCAGTATACCCGATCCTCCAGCCGGCGTCCCGGCTTTGCGATCTCCGCGATCAGATATTTCTGGTCCAGCTCATCCAGGATGGACAGAAGCTCCAGAAAATACTTCCTCCGCAACAGAAAATCCACCGCCAGATATGCAGCCAGAACCAGAATCCATACAACGGCGATCAGAATCACCGCCGTCCCCATGGTGTCCAGCAGCAGCAAAAATAAAAACAGCACCAGCAGGGCTGCCCCGTTGAGCAGCAGAACCGGCGCTTTACTTTTCAGATAATCCCAAAACCGCATAATGACTCCTTCTGACTCAGATCCGATACCCCAGCCCGCGCTTTGTTTCAATAAAATCCACGACCCCGATTTCTTTCAATTTGTTCCGAATCCGGGTAATATTCACGCTGAGAGTATTATCATCAATAAACACCTCATTGTCCCACAGCTCGTCAATCAGATCTGCCCTGGAAACGATTTCTCCCGGATGCTTCCAGAGACAGTGAAGAATCTTCAGTTCATTTCTGGTCAGTTCCTCCACAGAATCTCCCCGGGAAATCCTCCCCGCCGCAAGATCCAACGTAACTCCCTTATATTCGGACTGCAGGGATTCCTCCAGGTCCGGACCGGAAGTCCGCTTCAGCACCGCCGCAATCCGCGCCATCAGCACCGGAAGCTGATAGGGTTTAGAGACATAATCATCCCCGCCCCGCAGCAGACAGTTCAGCTCATCCATGGAAGTATTATTCCCCGTCACAAAAATCACCGGAACCTGTGATTTCTTCCGGATCTGCTCGCAGATATGCAGCCCGCTGACTCCGGGCAGATTCATGTCCAGAAGTACCAGATCCGGCTTTTCCTCCAGAACCTTTGCCGCCACGTTGGAAAATTCTTCCACCGCCAGCACCCGATATCCCGCCGCAGACAAAAAACTTTCCAGTTCTGTGCGGATACTCTCTTCATCTTCTACAATACATATCGTCTTTTTTTCAGTCATTTTCTGTCTTTCTCCATTTCCTTCCGGCTGTTCCGACACTCTGTTACTCAGCGCAGACAGTCTGCCGCTTCTGTCCCATGAAATCCGCTCAGAATCAGAATACAAACTGCACCAACATCATATAGCAGACCGTCCCTGCCGCAATGGACAGCAGCATCTGCCGTTTCCACAGATGCAGCACTACCACCACAGCTATGGCAATCAGCTCCGGAATCCCGTGGCTGCCGCCCAGGATACTGACGTCCTTCAGACTGTATATCACCAGCAGCCCGAACACTGCCGCCGGGAGCACCTTTCCCAGATACTGTATATATTTTGGCGCAGGTTTATCACCCGGAAACAGAATGAAAGGAAGGAAGCGGGTCACCATCGTTCCCAGAACCACCATCCCCACTGTGATCATCTGCTGTGTCAGCGTCATGCCGTCATCCCTCCTTCCCGCTCTGATCTCTGCCCATCATCCTCCTGCGGTTTTCCTTCCGTCTCCATCTGTTTTCTCAGAAGCGTCAGCACCGCCAGAATCGCCGCCATGGCCGGAATGATAAAGTTGTCCGGACCGAAAATCACCAGGCAGACCACCGAAATCCCCAGCCCGATCAGTTCACTGGAATGATTTCTGTCCTTCAGCCACTGCTCCAGAAAAATAACCACAAACATCGCCGTCATCACAAACTCCAGACCTTCCGTGGAGAAATGGATCAGAGAACCCAGAAGTCCCCCCAGCGTGGATCCGGATACCCAGTATAACTGATTCAGCAGCGTGACAAAAAACATAAACCAGCCCCGGTCCACATTCTCCGGAATCCGCGCACTGTAATTGATGGAAAAGCTCTCATCACACATGCCGAAGATCAGATAAAATTTCTTCCATCCGGTTCCCCTGTATCTGTCCAGCATGGAAATTCCGTAAAACAGATGCCGGGCATTGACCATCAGGGTCATCACAAAAGCCGACAGCGGATCGAATGCTCCCAGCAGCATGCTGACCGTCACGAACTCCATGGATCCGGCGAAAATAGTCATACTCATAAAAAGAGGGTACAGAAAACTGAACCCCGAGACATTCATATAAATTCCATAGGTCAGTCCCAGGAACCAGAAGCCGGCAAAAATCGGAAGCGTATAGGGAAACGCCGCCCGGAACGCCAGCATATATTTATTTTCTTTCTGAACACACAAAACTTTCTTCATTCTCTTCTCCGGATCAGAACTGCATTCTATCAGCCCTGTATGTAATCTCACCCAATTTTACACGATATCATACGCTGTATGCAATCCCGTCCTGTTCATTTCAGCACCTTATTCATCTGCTTTTCTGACGCTCCGGGAAACAGTTCCCTGACACGCCGGAAAATCTTCTCCTTTGACTCTGCCGGATCCTCCCGGTAAGCCGAGGTTACCATCTCATATCCCCACAGGGTCTCGGGTCTGCAGTAAATGCAGACCGGCATCCCGTACTCTCCGCCCTTCTTATTCTTTTTCCGGCGGAAATCCCGGACAACCAGATAGGTCTGCATCTGCAGCTCCGCAATCATTCCGTCAAAATTTTTATAGCCGTTTTTGCCGAAGCCGCACTTCCGCTTCAATTCCAGCCCCATATACTCTTCATCACCGGGAAAGCAGTCCATGATCTTCTTATGACGTATATTAGCCAGCTCATCATCCCAGCGGGCGTCAAAATCATAACCGTCCCGCCGGTAATTGGCAAATACCGGAAACCACTCCAGGCTGATAAATCCGGTTCTGTTTCCAAAGAACTTTCCGTAGGCCACCTCTCCGCTGCGGGCAATGATCTCCCGCCAGAACCAGGGATCCTGCTCAGGATCTCCCGTCCACCAGAAAGCATCCGCCACATGCTCCTCCGCCGAAAAGCCATCCACTTCATTTTTGAAAAGGGGCAGAAAACCAACCTCATTGATCCAGTTAATCAGCTCTCTCCAGGAACGGATCCGCAAAGGATCATCCCAGTCAAGTCCCCGCATGATCCATTCCCCGTTTTCATTTGCCATAAATCCACTTCCCTTCTCCCATATCCGTTAAAGTCTTCCAGCTCTTCCCTGCCCGGTTCCTTCTCCGACGAAAACACCGCAGACACTGATAATTTCATGAAAAGAAAGCTGATCTTCCGCAGGGAAACCAGCTTTCGTTCCAATGTTCTTATTATCTGACAGGTGCATTTTCCATCCCGGTCCCCGTTCCTCAATCGGGGAGCCAGGCTGATCTTCCGCCCGGATTTACTTATCCACTTCCGGAAGTCCGGCAAATCCTGCAGCCAGTTCCTCATCTGTGGGAATATAATCGGTCAGTGTGCCGTCATTGTAGTGCTGATAAGCATACAGGTCAAAATATCCGGTTCCGGTCAGGCCGAATACAATCGTCTTCTCCTCTCCGGTCTCCTTGCACTTGAGGGCCTCATCAACAGCCGCCCGGATAGCATGGCTGCTCTCCGGCGCCGGGAGGATCCCCTCCACACGCGCAAATTGTGTCGCCGCCTCAAACACGCTGGTCTGTTCTACCGCAACTGCCTCCATCAGCCCATCATGATACAGCTGGGAGAGCACCGGGCTCATACCATGGAACCGCAGTCCGCCTGCATGGTTGGCCGAAGGGATAAATCCACTTCCCAGAGTATACATCTTCGCCAGCGGGCAGATCATTCCGGTATCACAGAAATCATAGGCAAACCTGCCTCTTGTGAAGCTGGGACAGCTGGCCGGCTCCACAGCAATAAACCGGTAATCCTTCTCTCCCCGCAGCTTCTCACCCATAAACGGAGCGATCAGTCCGCCTAAGTTGGATCCGCCGCCTGCGCAGCCGATGATCACGTCCGGCTCAATACCGTATTTATCCAGAGCCGCTTTTGTCTCCAGTCCAATGATGGACTGATGCAGCATCACCTGATTTAAAACAGACCCCAGCACATAGCGGTAGCCGTCATGGCTGGTAGCCACCTCCACCGCCTCGGAAATCGCGCATCCCAGGCTTCCGGTGGTTCCGGGATGCTCCGCTAAAATCTTCCGTCCCACTTCTGTCGTCTCTGAGGGAGAGGGAGTCACAGACGCCCCGTACGTCCGCATGACCTCGCGGCGGAACGGCTTCTGCTCGTAGGAACATTTTACCATATAAACCCTGCAGTCCAGGCCAAGGTATGCGCATGCCATGGAAAGAGCCGTTCCCCACTGACCGGCTCCTGTCTCTGTTGTCACGCCCTTCAGCCCCTGCTTCTTCGCATAATAAGCCTGGGCGATGGCTGAATTCAGCTTGTGGCTTCCGGAGGTATTGTTTCCTTCAAACTTATAATAAATCTTCGCCGGGGTATCCAGCGCCTTCTCCAGACAATAAGCCCTTACCAGCGGCGAAGGGCGGTACATTTTGTAAAAATCCTGGATCTCCTGTGGAATATCGAAATATGCAGTAGTATCATCCAGCTCCTGCTTTACCAGATCATCACAGAAAACCACAGACAGTTCGTCCGCGGTCATGGGCTCCAGAGTCCCGGGATTCAGAAGAGGAGCCGGTTTATTCTTCATATCGGCCCGGAGATTATACCACCGTGTGGGCATCTCGCTTTCTTCCAGATAAATCTTGTAAGGGATCTTTGTGTTTTCGGACATATCGGTTACCTTCCTTTACTTTAAATTCATTTTCAGAAAAACTTCCTGCTCATACTATTTCACATTATACCAGAACCAGAGTCCTTTGCAACGGATTTTCCGGCCTTTTTCCGTTCTTTTATTCTTCTGCAGCGCCGTATATACAAATACCACCAGCCAATTCCGGCTGGTGGTATCAAAGTTTCATTTATTATCATAAAACAGAAAGATTCGTTTCTTACTCAGAGGCCGTTCCTCCATTAACCACATTCTGAATCAGCTCTTTTGCATGTTCCACGGTGCTCATATCCGGTTCCATAACATAAAGCGGCTGGCTCATGGAATAGGTAGACGCAGTGGTTCCTGATCCGTCCACGCTGTAGGAAGCCACATTCCAGGCGCCTCCTCCTGAAAGCTGATCCTTTACCATTCCCGTCAGCAGGCCATAGGAAATGTCAGACTCAAAACTGCCTTCTATGCCATCCATAAGCTGTGAAAAATTCTGCAGAATGGCGGGCGACTGCATTTTCTGAATCACTCCGGTAATAACAGCCATCTGATTTCTTCCTCTCTGCCGGTCTCCGTCAGCAAATGATTTACGCTCACGTGAAAATGCAAGAGCCTGTTCTCCATTCAGAGTATTGGCTCCCTGATTAAAATGATAACCCCCTGCATCGAATTCCACATCTGAATTCACTGTAATTCCTCCCAGGGCATCAATCAGTTCCTGGAAACCTGAAAAATTAATCCGGAAGAAATAGTTGATTTCTATTCCATACAGCATCCCCAGCGTATCCTTCGACACATTTACCCCGTAAATACCTGCATGCGTCAGCTTGTCCTTCATTCCGTCTGATATGGACAGCGGCACATAGTAATCTCTGGGCGTATTGATCAGCTGGACCTGATGCGTGTTGGTATTTACAACCGCCAGAATATTCACATCACTCCGGCTCTTGGCAGATATATCTCCAGATACATCGATTCCGCTGATATATACCGTGAAAACTCCTTCCGGCAGTTCATCCGAATCATCATTTTCAATTGCCGATTTCAGGCTGTAGGAATTCAGTTCCCGGATCTGATCCGCAAAAGATTCGTATCCTTCTGTTTCTGTGATCATATCCAGAAATCCCTTATTCATCAGTACTGCGCCGCAATCGCCGTCCAGCAGTCCCTGAGCCATAGTTACCGCATCAGCATATTCTTTCGTGACAATATCCGATCCCAGATTCTCATTAATCTGTGAAATGGCGCTGTCGGTATCCTCTCTTCCCTGAGTGCTTAAGATACCAAACTCATAACCGGCAGCGTCCGTGATCGTCTGGGCGGGATCATCTGCCAGAACATACACGCCCATTTCTGTCGTCTCATACTCCGCATCGGTCACGCCCCGCAGCGTATCATTGACCCGGGACAGGGTAATGCCTGCCGCACACAAAACCGCTGAAACCAGAATCGCCAGAACAAACCCTGCAAAAAAACGCGGCTTTTTCCGGGCATCTCCCATCAGAAGCCGGAACACCACAATCAGAACCGCCAAAATCACGCCCACTGCTGCCAGCAGCAGATTCGACAGTACATTCAGCCGCCAGATCATCACAACCGTCAGTACAGACATCACAATCTGCGCTATACTGACAATCCAGCCTGCAATACGCAATCCGGTATTTTCTCTTCTTTCTGCTTGTTTTCTCATTTTTCTTCCTCTTTTTGCATCATTATAAATCTCTCATGCTCCGCTGCGCTCTTCACCGCAGCATCCCCGCATTTCCTCAATAGTTTCTCATTCCAGCGTCACCGGAATATCAAAAAAAGCTGCGTCTTTCTCCAAATCCCCACATCTCGCCCCGGCGCACGTTTTCGCCGGTCAGAATCGCATGGGGATTTTCATAAAACAGATGTCCTGCAGCATCCGGAGACTGTCTGCTGCGGATATAGCTTTCCGCCTCCCGCATATCCGGGGATCTCCGCCGTATTCCGTGGCAGTCGCTGGCCAGGCAGGTAATCAGCCCATGCTCCAGCAAAGCCACCGCCGTGCGTTCCTCACGTCTGCCGAACCCCCCGAGAAAGCTCCCCGCATTCACCTGTGTCAGGATCCCCTCCTGCATCCACCGGTACACCAGATCAGGCGTATCCTGCACACAGTAATACCGCTCCGGATGAGCCATCACCGGAACTCCTCCGGATTCCAGAACCATATGAAGCCCGTCCCCCATCTCATCCGGGTGCATGTCAAAAGGAAATTCGATCAGGTAATTTCCCGTATGATTCAGTGAAATCAGCCGACGCTCCCCGATCAGCGGTCGGAGATCGCCTACACCGTAGATCTCCATCCCCCGTACGATTTTCAGAGGAATCCGTTCCTCCCGCAGCATGCTGCGGAACTGCTGGAATACATCCCTGCAGACTCCGGAATCTTCATAGTTCTCAAAATATCCGCGAATATTGCAGTGAGGAGTCGCCGCAGCCAGCTGTATTCCGCTGCGGACAGCGATTTCCGCCATCTCCAGAGACTTCTCCATACTGTCTGAGCCGTCATCCAGACCGGGCAAAATGTGTGTATGAATATCAATCATCACTTTCCCCCTCTCATCCGGTAAAACAGACCGAAAAGTCTCACAAAAAATCCTCTGGCCGGAATGATCCTCAGCCATACATGCTCAAAAAATTCCCACCAGAAATCTCCCGGTTCCAGCCATTTCCCTTTGCGGCGCACCTTTGTGACAACAGCAAAAATCTGCTCCGGCTTCACCGGGCCCTCAATTTCAGTCTGCGCATCTCCTATAATATAGTATCCGTCTTTTTTTTTCAAGAGAATCCGGTGCATCACAAACTGCCCGCCAGGCCGTTCATAAAACACCATATCCCCCCGCTGCGGCTCCCTCCAGGGCGCCTTAAAACAGATACTGTCCCTGGCATGGATCAGAAAAGGCGCCATGCTGCTGCCGGAAATCGTCACGCTGACTTCCTTTCCTTCCCTGACCAGTTCCCTGAGCATGGAAACATATTCCCGGGTATCAACAGTTCTCACCTGCGTCCCGCCGTCCCAAACAGAACTTTTCATTTATGCATCCTCTTCCTCCGCTGCGGACTGTCCGTCCTCCGGCCGGCTCTCGCCGTAGCCATAACCGCCGTATTTGCCGTATTTATGATATCCGTATTTGCCGTAACCGTAATTTCCGTAGCCATACCGTCCATATCCATAGCTTCCAAAGGTCATGGCCTCATTATTAATAACATATCCCAGAATACGGGTTCCGGTATCCGCCAGGAGCTCCAGCCCGGCAATTACCCGGTTTACCGGCTGATAATCCTGACGGATTACCATGAGAACGGCATCACTGTAGGATGCCAGAAAACTTGCGTCCTGGAGAATTCCGCAGGGCGGCGTATCGATAATAATATAATCATACATCTCCCGCCAGGCATCCAGCTTTTCCCGCACCGCCTGATTTCCCAGCAGAGACGCAATCCGGTTCTGATTCACCGGTCGGCTTCCCGCCAGAATGTCCAGGCCTGTATCCTTATATGCGCATACCGCTTCCTCCAGATCCTTTTCTTCCCGCAGAACAGAATCAAAGCCCCAGTCATTCTGCATGCCGAACTTTTCTCCCACAGAAGGATGGCGCAGATCACCGTCAATCAGCAAAACTTTATGACCTTTCATCGCATAGGTCAGAGCCAGATTCGAGGAAATCGTAGATTTTCCCTCTCCCTCTGCCGCGCTGGTAATCACAAACACCTTCTGATCTTCTCTTTTCAGCCGCCTGGAAGAGCGGATATACAATGTGTTCATTGCCTCTGTAAAGGAAGGCGTTGTCGTCCGGCGATCGATCAGCATCAGCTGGTTATTTTTATTGCTCCGCCGTTTCATATAGTTCTGCGGAACGGTTCCCACGCACTCCACGTTGGTATACCGCTTCAGATTGTCCCCGGACATAACTGTTCTTCTGGTATAGCTGAAAATAATCAGAATTATCAGATAGACAAGGGCGCCGCCTCCCGTGCCACAGGCAAGAAGGGTTCTTTTTCCGATACTGTTGCTGGGCGCCGAGGGCACTCCGGTGGTATCCAGCAATGTGAGGGATGTATTTCCCACAATGTATCTTGCCACCTGGGGATAGTTGTTTATCACAGACTGAAGTACGTTATAGGACAGATCCGGATCCGATGATGTCACGCTGATCTGAAACAAACTGGTATTTTCCAGCGCCGAGGCCGTAATATCCGCATCCAGTTCCGTCAGTCCCAGATCCTCCATTACCACACTTCTCAGAGCGCCGCTTTCCAGAATATACGGAAACGTAGCGCTCATCTGCTCCATGGTAATCTGTGTACTGTAAGTATTCGCGGAAGAACTCTCACCGTTCGTACCTACTGTAAAAGAAGAAGATGCGGTATATACCGGCTTGAAAAAGAACAGCCGGTAAACCCCCGCGATTCCAACTCCCACTGCGGCAAGAATCAGCAGAAGCCACCAGGTCTTTTTAAAGCACTTCCAGCCCTTCACGATGCCCTGGATAATATCTATTTTGTTTTCATCACTTTCCACATTCCTGCTCTCATATTCTCTCATCTTAACTATCCGCCCTGCTTCCTGTTTTATTATAATGGGAATATTTACTGTAGGCTCCTGCTCCGTAATTGCCATAAGCGCCGGCTTTCTCCACCAGACCGGTACGCACGCCGTTAAACACGCATCCAATCAGCTTTGTTCCGGTATTTTCCAGATTATCAATTGCGTCATTGATATAACAGGTCTCCATGACATCCTGCCGGATCACCAGCAGACTGGCGTCAGTCAGCGCCGCATACTCCTCCGTATCAGCCACAAAGGCCATCGGCGCGGTATCCAGAACCACATAATCATACTGCTGCGCCATTTTTCTGATCATTTTCCCCAGATAAGCAAAAGTATCCTTATCCAGTCGGGACCCCACCGGCTGTTTTCCGAACACCACAGACAGCCCCGGAATCTGATGCTGTTTCACTGCCCGCACCTTCTGCTGCCGCGAAACAGCAATACAGAAATCACAGGATTTCGGACAGGCAAAACCAAAAATCTTATACTGAGCCGGCTTGCGGAAATCGCAGTCCACCAGGAAGACCTTTTTTCCCTCCTGCGCAAGCGCCACCGCAATATTGGCAGCCACTGTAGACTTTCCCTCATTCTCCGACACACTGGTCACCATGAGAATGTTCTTATTCTCAGAGTCCAGCGCAAACCGCACCCGCGTAGCAAGCATCCGGTAAGACTCTACATACCTGAAACTCAGCATGGGATTGGTAAGCAGCAGAGAAAATGACTTCGCATCCCTTCTTTTCAGACCGTGCTTCCTTTTATTCTCATAATAAACAGTTCCCAGAAGCTTTGCGTCTACCTTCAGATTGACATCCTCCACATTTTTTACAGTATCCTTATAAACAGAAATCAGAGCGAGTATAATTATCATCACCACAATTCCCGCCGCAGCCGCGGCTCCCATATACCGTCCCACCCGAAGAGGATTCGAGGGTGTTTCCGGAATCACGGTAGACTGTATTTCTTTCATTGTGACGCCATCCAGAAAATATCCCATCAGCTCCATGGAATTATCAATCACAGATCTGCTGATCTCATAAGCCATTTCCGGCGACGAGGAAGTAACTGACATCTCCATCAGGTTGGAAGACTCCACAGTTTGCACTGTGACTGACGCGGCAAATCCCCCGATCCCCAGATCCTCACAGACCTGATTTTTCAAAATTGAGCTGTTTACCACCTGTTCAAACTGTCCGCTGGTAGTTTCCGCCTGGGCAAGATTTCCTGAAATCTGGTCATAACTGAATCCACTCTGACTGATGGCAAACGTAGTTGTCGCCGTATACTGAGGCGAATAGCGGAGAAGCAGAACCGCCCCGGTCAGCAGAGCCGTCATCAGGCCTGTCAGCAGGATCAGCCACCATTCTCTCAGAAGATCCCGAAACAGGCTGTCCCAGTCAATCCTCAGCATCTGAGGATTCTGTCCGGTTCTGTATGTATATCTGCTGTCATTTTTCATTGACACGTTCCTCCCTTACTCTACGATCACAACCAGCCGGATGGAAGCCTGGTATTCTCCATCCGAGGGAATCGTATAGGAAATCTCATAAACTCCCGGCGTTGAAGTATCTACCGGATTTGTGATCTCAATATCACTCAGACTATACGGATTGCTGTTGTCGCCCATTTCCCACGACATACCACTGTCTGTCACTCCCAGGATATAATCCGAAGGGTTAATCGCACTGCCGGTTTCCACATAAATCAGATATTCTGACAGCTCTACCTTTGGAGCCGAGCTGTCCGCGGATGCATCATAAGTTTCCACTGTCAAAGGAAGCTCCACTACATCTCCGGCGCTGTTTGACACCTGAAAGTTAACCGTATAAGAACCCGCCACACTGTAATCATAATAGTAATCTGATGTGATCACGACCTCTCCGGACAGATCTCCGTCCAGACAATCCTGTACCTGGAATACGGAGGTCATGCTTTCATCACTGTTTACTGCAAAACGAAGGGGGCCTGTCAGAGAAAACCTGGGTGAAGTATAATTGTTATAAACCACCTCCCGGGTAGCTTTCGTCACATTGTGATCCTGGTCAAAGGCCGCCACGGTCACCTGCCTGCGCCCCTTCTCAATAAAATTGGAAAGGCTCTCCACCACCAGAGAATCCGTGACATCTCCGTCTTTCTTGTCCGCTGCGGTAATTCCCTGCAGCAACTCCTCATCCGTACAGTCTACATCTACCGTAATACTGCTCTGGTCCATTGTTATTTCCGGGCCGTCCGTATCACTGAAGCCTACTGTTTTTATTACTGCCGCAGCCATGAGCACAGCCGCCAAAATGGTAAGCACAAGAACCACCCGCTGTATGATTTTAATCATTCTTACTCCTCCAGCATTCCAAAGTAACGAAGCGCGTCAATGAAACCGGCCACATCCCGCTCTACCGTCTCTTCGTCCACATCATATTCTTTCAAAACCATCTGCTTTAATTCCTCCGGCGTCCGTTCTGTCTGCAGACATTCCCACAGAAACGCCGCCACGCTGTTCAGCGTAATCAGTGCATTCAGTTCTGCAGCTGCCCCTGTAGGAACTACAATTTTCTCTCCTGCAATATCCCTCATCATAAAATCGCTGCTGATCTTCATTTTACTCCCCTTCCCTACTTGTGAAAACTATTTTCTGTTTCCCCGGATCTGTCCAGTTCCGTAATCTTCCGGTCCACTACCCGGTATATTCTCTGACACATGCTGAGAACGCTGGGACGATGGGTGGAAACAATACAGGTCTTATTCGGACGCTGCCGGATAATATTGTGCAGCACCTGTTCCTCTGTCGCTTCATCCAGCGCGCTGGTCGCCTCGTCCAGGAGCATAACCGGCGCATCTCTGAGCACAGCCCGGGCAATGGCAATCCGCTGCGCCTGGCCTTCGGAAAAGCCGCGCCCCCGCTCACCCAGCTTACTGTTGATGCCGTCCTCCAGTTTCTCTATGAACTCCCAGGCACAGGAAATTTTCAGCGCCTCGGTTATTTCTTCATCCGTAGCGTCCCGTTTCACCACCCTGAGATTATCTGCAATCGTTCCCGAAATCAGTGTATTCCCCTGAGGAACATAGGAAAAAAACTCCCTCAGATCTGCATTCATGCTGAACCGGGTTCCATCCGCCGCTTCCAGGTAAGTATCTCCCTGCTGGGGATGAATCAGACCGAGAATCAGACGCAGCATCGTGGTCTTTCCCTGTCCGCTGGGACCCACAACCGCCACAATTTCATTGGGCTTCGCGACAAAATCGCTGTTTACAATCACATCATTATTTTCCTGATAGGCGAACTCCACAGAACTCATATGAACCGTAAAGCCCTGTTCCGCCAGCGGCCGCATCTTTTCCAGAGACTCCGGGTCATGAATCTCCTTGGGCAGATCCACAATTTCACGAATCCGATGCGCCGATACCGCACTGTTGATCATAGACGGGAAAATAGAAATCAGCGTACTGAATCCGCTGGACAATTTGTTACTCTGACTGAGAAACAGCGTCATTGTTCCATAGGAAATATCTCCCGTCCACATCCGGAACAGACAATAGCCGAAAGCCGCCAGTCCTACGCCGGTGCTCAGTCCGGTCATGCCGATATTCATTTTGATACTGTAAAGGTTGTAATCCAGATTATAGTCCTTATACTTTTTCTGCCAGTCTTTCAGCTCATCCGCATAGTACCCTGTAACGCCGAAGCTCTTGATGGAATCAAAATTATAGAAGGTTTCCGTTTCAAAACTCATCATGCCGCTGTTCATTTCCAGCACACGCTTCTGATAGGCCCGCAGCTTTCTCATCACCCGCCGGCTGACCAGAAGCAGCACAGGCGCACTGATGAAGGCAAACAGCGCCATCGTAACATCATAATGAAGAATCACCAGAAAGGTCGCCACAAAACTGTAGAGATTGACGATCACATTCGGCACCCAGGATACCGCATTGCTTGAAATTGTATTTACATCAGAATTAAACCGGTTCAGCAGATCGCCGTTCTGGTAGGCGCTGACCTGCTGCCAGTCCGCATCAATAATTTTGTTGAAAATATCCTTCTGGATATCATTGTTTACATAGATGCTGATTTTCAGCGAGATCCGGCCGACAATACTGGAAGTAACCAGGCTGAAAGCCGTGCTCCCCACCATGGCCACAATCAGAATCCACAGCCTGCTGTACTGATAGCCTGTAATAATATCAATCAGATATTTGCTGATAACCGAAGAGGCCAGTCCCAGAGTGGAGCTGACCAGTCCCATAACCGTATAATATACAATAATCCACTTATATCTGGCACTGTAAGAAAAAATCCATTTCCAGTCATCCAGGAAATCTGTGTATGTACCGTCGCCAAATTTATCAAACAAAACTTTCAGCGCCTGGGACTGAAGGATCCTGTTCAGTCCCCGGAACTCTGTTTTTGTGCCTTTCTCTTTCATTCACGTATTCACCATTTATTCCCGTGCGGCTCACCCCTGACGTCCGCCTCAAAAACAAAGAGCCGGTTCCCCAGCCCTAAATATTTACTCATTAATTTGGAAAAATTATAACACAGCCCCTTTTTTCAGGCAAGGGATTTGGATGGTTTTTTTGCGGTTAAAGTCAGTATTTTCAAGGGTTTATGCGCATTTTTGACACATATAAATAAGTATAATATACACATCGGGATATATACCAAATAATTTATTTTTCTTATTATTGTTTTTCAATTCCTTTTGCAAATTGCCCAGACAGATCAGTGAAACTCTTCATACCGATCTGTTTTCATATTCTCTGTATACAGCAGAATCCGGCTGGCAGTACCGCCGGCCGGATTCTGTTATGTAACTATTTGATTTTGATTTATGAATGGTTGGGGTGGTTAGGATCTTCCTGCTGCACAACACCCCAATGATTCCACTTTCTTCTATCATTCCACCCGCTAGCATTTGTATGCCAGAAAATCACATCTCCCGGATCTACTGTATTATTGCCGTCCATCTGGAGGATATAATCCAAGCCGCCGTTCAGCCATCCCTGCTCTCCATTGAGCTCGCCTACACTCTGGAAAACACCGCCGTCATCGGTGATAACACGGTTCGCACCTGCATCTCCACAGGTATCAGGCGTACCGATGGTTGAATGACTGACCTTCCCCTGCTCTCCGCTCTGCCAGTGAGACCCATACGGAAGAGACGGATCAGATCCCCTGCCGCATGCAAGCTTAAAACATGCCGCTACATACTCATTGGGTACAAAATTCTGAACAAACATCATCGGTCTTTCATAGCACTTTCTTGCTTCCACTCTCGCTTACCTCCTGCTCAAATTACACACAACTGAAATTTACCAGAGCAGAATCCGAAAACCGCATACAGATCTGCACCACAATCCGACATCCTCCTCTATAAATCTCTTTTACTTATTAATACAAGGAAATTATACCATTCCGTTTTTTCAAAATCAAGCATTTTTGTTTTCTTTTTTTCTCAAAAATTGTAGTATTTTCGAGGTTTTTCAGTTTATTTCAGGCACTTACAGGAACTTTCACTTTTTCTTTTGGCTATAAATATTAATTTGTTTTTCTTATTACTCTACTTTCCTGTTTAATTTCACAGTTCTTCTTCAAAAGATCAGGAGTGATTCGGGTGCTCGGAGTCCTGCTGTTCTACCACTCCGTAATGATTCCACTTTCTTCCGTCTCTGCTTGTTGTATGCCAGAAAATCACATCCCCCGGATCTACCGTATTGTTGCCATCCCTCTGAAGAACATAATCCAAACCGCCGTTCAGCCATCCCTGCTGACCATTATATTCTCCCACACTCTGAAAGAATCCTCCCTCATCCGTAATTACCCGGTTTGCGTCGGCATCTCCGCAGGTATCAGGAGTGCCCAGCGCCGAATGGCTGACATTCCCCCGCTCACCGGTATTCCAATGCCAGCCGTATTCGAGTTCTGAACAAGATCCTCTTCTGCACGCAAGCTGATAACACGCGGCAACATATTCGTCCGGCACAAATTTCTGAATAAACATTACTGGTTTCTCGTATTTCTTTTTTCTTTCCATGTCGCGGTACCTCCTGTATATACTAACATTAATATACAAAAGCTATACCATTTCAGATTTACAAAATCAAGAAATTACACAGTTTTTTCATCCAATATTCATACTTTCAGGATGCTTTTGATACCTATAGTCAAAATTATATTCATCGTCCGGACATATGTCACTGCAGAATCATATCGTTTTAATGTGTACCATCCATAAAAAGAGCGCTTTCCAGACACTGAACAGCTTCTTCCGAGATATCGCAGGTCAGCTGCCAGACAGGAACACTGCTGATCAGATCTTCAATATCATTCATGGCCCGATCCGCAAACTCCCGGTTCCACTGGTTGATCGTAATCTGGGTATAAAGCTGCGAAAAAGCCTGAATCGGTGACAGCCGTTCCGCATGATTTATCTTCCCCTGCCGCAGCATAACAATCCCATAAATCGGCGTATCCTGCAGATTACAGATTTCCGATGATCCGCAGACGGGCCAGCCGCAGGCGTTCCATCTGCCCTCTGCCTTTCTCAGCAGAGCCCGGTCTCCGTTAACCGTCCAGCTTCCTCTGTACTTTTTCCACAGATCTGCCTGTGTGGATTTTCCGGTTCCCGAAGGAGCGGAAAACAGGATAGCTTTTCCCTGATATACCATATACGCACAGTGAAGAATCAGACTGTCCCTCAGAATCATACGGCGCTCCAGAGCAAGCAGCGAGGAAAAAACAGGATCTATATGCAGTTCTTTTATTTCATCCTGAACCAGAGTGACTTCCGCCCGGTTCTCACCCACTTCCCGATAGCAGGCATAGGCGCTTTCACGCCCTTTGACACCGATCAGACGGCTCTCTCCCACGCCGCTTCGGAACACAACCAGATCCGGGCGTTTTGCCGCCACTTCTCCATCCGGTCTGGGCAAAACATCCGATATTTCTATCTGATAAGTATATTCCGGCGCGATCCGCCGAGACTCAGATAAAAGCACATCTTCGTCTGTTTCCGCTTTTCGCTCAAACTTCATAAAATTTTCCGGCGGCACGACTTCTTCCGGGCAGCAAAGCCGGAACGTGAAATCACCGATCTGAAATATTCCGTCTTTCATTCATGTTCTCCCATTCTTCTCTGAGCAGTCTCAACGTTTCTGCCGCATAACGGCACATATATTCGGGCACGCCGTCATAACTCCCATCCTCCAGAAGAGCGCTGGCCGCACAGGTACGGCACAGATGTCTCAAATGACAAACACTGCATTTCGCGTTCAGAAGAATCTTTCCAGTCTCTTCCACAATATATTTCCAGGCATTTGCAAATCCTACTTCGAACACAGACACCCCAGGACTGCTCAAAATCACGCAGGGGCGCATCTCCCCCTGCCAGTTGACCGTAAAAGAACACTGTCCTGCCATACATGCCATATGTCCCGGTTTCTCCTCTGCAGGTTCCGGATGTTCTGCCAGATCTATGGTTCGGGCAGCATACTGTGCGAATAATTCCGATCCCATTTCACGCTTCAGAGCACGCACCCTCACACGGGCCGCATCCTCCGGCTCCATCCGGGACTGCATATTATAAGGCAGACTCCGTTCTCTGGCAGCCGGCATCATATAAGTATCCACCCGCACAGGAACATCCAGTTCTTCCCCGATCTCCAGAATCCGGTCAAGATCCTCCCGGTTCGCCCGTGCAAGGCTCCCGCCCACCTTCACATCCACTCCATACTTTCTCAGAAGCCGGATTCCAGAGAGCGTCCGCTCAAAACCACCGGGATAATGGCATAGATCCGTATATGTCTTTTCATTTGCCCCATAAAGAGTAATATTCACCCGCCGCGGTTTGTACTCACCCAAAAACGCCGCCAGTTCCTCATTGATTAAAGTACCATTAGTATTAATGGTGAGAATCATTCCCAGCCCGCGCAATCCCAGATAAAGTTCCCGGAAATCAGGATACAGAAACGGCTCTCCTCCCGTCAGCAGCAGGAACAGAACTCCGGCCTCTTTCATTTGTCTGCCAATTTCCAGCCATTCATCCACCGTGCGCAGACGCCCCTGCCGCTCCATTTCCTCCCGGCTCAGCCGGACATAACACATATCACAGTTCATATTGCAGAGGGGCAGCAGTTCAATACTCCCATTGACCGGAGTATGGCTCTGCCTTGCCTGGGCGAGAAGCATGCGCTCCATTGTAGTTGCACCTTCCAGAGCTTCCATTGGATCGTCTCCTTTCCGATAACATGAAAATAGACCGGAAAAATATCCGGTCTATTGATATTGATGTAAATAAAAAATCAGGATTTTGCGGTCTCCCAGGAATCCTGGTCAAGGTTGGTGGTACAGTGAATATTATCAGGCCACCACCCACCTCTCGGCTCTTTCCATACAATAACACTCACAGGATTATGTGTGTCTCCTTTCGCACAATAATACCCATCCACAAACACATTACTAGAATCTGCTTCATGAGTCTTATTACACGCATAAAAACCGCTCTCGCCAAGCAAACCATTCGAATATCCTGCGAGTTCTGTATCACCTCTTCTTCCTGTCTGCAGTCCCGGAATTCCATTTGTTTCCTCATAAACACTGCCATATACACCGCCGCCAGCATCACATTTAAATTTATATACAACTCCACTATCACCGCAGGCCGCAACATACTCATCGGGCACAAATGGCTGAACCATCATTCTGGGGCTTTCATACACTGCTTTCATTTTCTCTTTACCTCCCACGTAATTATCGTAAAAATTAATCTCAAATTTTCTGAACACTTTCAGTCCAATAATTTGGAAAAATTATAACACAGTGCATTTCCAAAATCAATGGTCTTACAGCATATTTTCTCCAAAATCCCTATATTTTACGATGTTTTTTCGGCATTTCAACACCTATAACTTCATACTTATTTCACTTCCGGCTACATGCGCAATAATATGTTTTTCTTATTATTTATACCTGTATACCGGTATAATAGAATGCCAGACCCCTGTCCGGCAAGCAGCCCACAGCCATCTGCCGCCTGCTTCCGTCCGCATACTGATCAGTCTCAGACTCCGCCAGTATCATCTTCTCATCTGCCGATGAAGCGTTCCATATCCGGTACAATTCGGCAGCCTCCTCTTCCTCCATCAGTTTTTCCATATTCTCCTCATATTGTTTTATCGTTTTTCCATCGGGCTGACAGACCGCCTCCACCAGATAGGGTTCCCGGGCGCTTCCGCCGTTAAATACTGCGCTGACTCTCTGCAGGCAGTCAGCGGCTTCAGGCCAGTACCCGCCCAGCAGCTCCGGGGGCTCCGAATCAGACCAGGAAGATGCTGCCAGAACCGCTCCGGTTTCAATATCCATAAGAACGATACTTCCCTCCGTATTGCCGCTGCGCTGCAGATATTCATATGCGTTCTGATTTAGTCCGGGATCAATCGTCAGAACAACGTCCTGCCCCTTCCCCTTTATAGAATCTGCGCCCTGCCGGAAATCATAGCCCGCACTCCCGGTCAGCTGCGGTTCATACTCTGACAGCACCGTCTCCTCAAAAGGAGAAAGATCAGCTGCATTTCCGAATAAACTGTACAGATCTTCCCGAACAGGCTCGTTCCATGCCCACAGCTTCTGTCCATTCTGATCCAGAACCTGCCCGAAGGACTCTGCCGTTTCATTCCCCCAGGCATACACAATCCGAAATCCCAGATTTTCCGCCGTCTGCCTGCTGTTTTTCATTATTTTTCCCATTCCGGCTGCTGCCAGCACGACAACTGCCGTACACACCGCCGCACATGCAATTCTTCTGCCGCGCATACTTACTTTTTTCCCGGAAACGCCGACGACCCGAAGTTCCCTTTGCAGGGCCGCCGCAATCATTCCGAACATCATAAATGCGCTGATCATCCCGAAAACATCTGTGCTGATCAGAGGCGCCGTGGTCTTCTGGACAGGCAAAATATTCAAATCCGCTCCCATATGCAATACGTACTGACCAGACAGAACAGCAGCCCCAAGAGTTCCCAGCATATGCAGATAAGAGCGTCTTCCTGCCAGACGGAAAGCCGCAATCAACAGTCCCAGGATAAGAACTCCCACAAGAATCAGTGTATGTATTCCGTAAGCCGCCATCAGAACGCTCAGAGCATCCGACAGATTGCTGCAGGCGCCGCTGATCATTACTCCGCTGCCGCCTCCTGCTCCCATTCCCTCCGCTCCGCCGGCCAATACAGTACTCAGAGGAAGATTTTCCCAGGAAAACATCTGCCAGACGGGTGCATACCGCCCCGTCAAAATGGTTTTGATTTTCAAAATAATAAATACAGTCGCTGCTGATCCTCCGGCTGCCATCCCCACATTCAAAATCACTGCAGATTTCTCTCTGGATAAATAGCTGCTGCTGACCACCAGAATCACCAGTACAAGAATGGCATTTGCAGTATCTCCGCTGAGCAGAAGCACGCCAGCGGAAACAGCTGACAGTACATAATATTTTCTTACCAACTTCTCTTCCGCCTTACGGTACAGGCATCCCGCGGCAAAGAACAGAAGCATTATCTTCAGAAGCTCTCCCGGATAAAAAACAAAGATTCCGATCGCCAGACTTCCGTTCTCTCTCATTCCCAGAGGGAAAAAACGGTCTATCACAATAAGCGCAGAAAAAGCCAGAGCGATCCCCAGGATCCATTTCCACTGCCGCTTCCAGGATTCCTCACCCGGACCTTTCTCCGCACGGCGCCAACTCCACACCGCGGCACAGACTCCGACCGGTATAAGTACTGTATGAAGAATCAGCGGAGTCCCTGCCTCATAAAAGACCTGAACCATGGTTCCATAGAAAAACATCATCCCGGCGATCAATACCGGAAATGCCAGGCGAATCCCTTTCCGGATTCCGTACAGTACCAGAAAAATCTCCAGAAAAATCACGAGCCCGGCTGAAATGCCAAGAATCACAGACGCATCATATTGTGACGGCAGCAGTTCAGATCCTGTCCGCAGCGCTCCTTTCAAATACTGCACCGTACCTCCTGTGCCGCGAAAAAAAGCGGCGGTAAATATACTCTGATATGCTATAACACACAGAAGCGCCGTCAACTGCAGCAAATTTCTTCTTTTTTCTATCCGTCTCATCCTATCTTCCTCCCGGCCTTCCAGACTGCATACTGTCTGTTCCAGATACATTGACAGCGTGAACACCCCAGGGGTGCTCACGCCGCCTCTTCACGGAACACATATCTGACATATAACGGTATTTTCTCAATCGTCTTGTCCAGCCTCGGATTCCGATTCCATTTGTTAAATTTTTTAATCTCATTTTCTGACCGTCCATCCCTGAAATACTGATACACGCCTTTCGTAAATTTCTGCGAGAACAGGTAGCGTGTCTGCTTCCCGGAAGTCAGATAAAAATGAATCCATCCATTGCTCTTTGTAACTGTTACGCGGTTTTTCATAACAAATGCCCTCCTTTGATTTTTCTATAAAAAAGTTTAGCACAGCTCTTTTGAAAAATCATGAGGGGGCATTTTTATTTCACTGCTTTTATTCCGGCGTTAAAGATTATTTTTCCGCTTTCTGTTATGTGCAGCAATAAAATATATCACTGCTCCCAGCCCAATAATAACTGCCGCAGTATAAAGAATAATATGGTTTTCATCACCGGTTTTTATATCACTTTCCGTGGATGAAGCCAAAGAGCCGTCCTCTGAATCCGATGTATCTGAAAGGCTGTTGTCTGATAACTGATCTCCTGATCCGCCGTTATTCTCATCCGCAGATCCGGACGTCGGGCTGTCATCAGATTCCGGTGTTTCGCTGATAGGATCATCTGACATTTTTTCATAGAGATCCACATATTCATTTCTGACAGCATCCGGCAAATCAACCGTGTCATCATTAAGCATTTTTTTCAGCGAACTGATTTCATCAGCTCCGAACTCTGTCAGTTCCACCGTGATATCGTCTTCATAAATCGTATTATTCTCATACTCCATAACAGCATGGAAAGAATATGTTCCTTCTCTGCTGCTTACAACTGATACAGGGATATCTGCGTAACTCAGTTCACCCACCGATCCATTCAGTGTGACCGGAATAGATTCTTCTGATGTGATTTCACTTCCTCCGATCTTCAGAGTGAACTCCGCATCCTCCGGTCCCCTGTTAATCACACGGATATATACGGATTGTCCATTTTCCCCCGCGGCCAGGGTATAGGGGCCGAGGATCTCAAACTCACCGCTTCCCGTATTCCCCAGCAGCCCATATTTCAATGCAGTATCATATGTCAGTTCATCTGCTGCATCGGCTAATTCTTCCTCAGAAGCATTGATTCCCCGGAAAAACACCGTACTATAACTTCCTTTTCCGATATTTCCTCCGGAAAACATAATATTTTCCCAGTCATTCACGCCCGTCAGTGTACTCAGCCCCGGATTTTCGGCATCAATCATGTTCAGATCATATGTCAGATTCTCATCTGTAATACCATCATTATTATAATCCACAGAACTCCCGGAAATATTGTAAATTTCTGTATTATTAATTTTCGTTCCCAGACCTGCCCCGGCAGTTAAGCCTTCCGGATCAATACCATCTGATTCCGACAGATTCGTCTCATCCAGATCCGGCAGCGTATATCTCGAATAATCGATGCCGCCTGTGCCGACCAGACCACTCAGCTGGAAGGAATAATTCATAATACTTAAATAATTGGGCTTATAATTATCGCCATTGATATTGCCATTATGATCGACGCCTCCATGACCAAGTCCCAGATTATGCCCCAGTTCATGCATAAATGTTCCGGCTACACTTGTATTATTATCCCCGGTATGGCCCTTTGCTATAATAAAATACTGTCCCGGAGTAAATCCTACACCGGTAGAATCTGAACCATCATACTCATTTAAGAAAATACAGTGGTGGAATATGGACTCCCTGCTTGCAGAAAAGTTTGCTACTGTCACATCATTCCAATGCTCTGCATTTGTTCCAAGGACAAAATTCTCCTCATATGCAATTTCATTTCCTCCGGAAAGACTGCCCCAGGTATTTCCGGTAACAAAGTCAACAGAATCCGGTCCGGCATCCAAATGCAGGTTGATTCCCTGCTCCCGGAATGCCTCATAGACAATCCGCAGAGCATCTTCACCGGGCGCATAACTGTATTCCTCCTGTGTGGTAAAAATAAGGAATTTTGATTCCGGGCGCACCATCCAGTCAATTTCAACAAAAACATCCGGGACATTGGGATCCGCCCCCATCTGATCAAGAGGGATATCTACACTCCCATCTCCGTCAGTGTCTGCGCCGTTAATTTCCCATTCATCCGGAAGCCCGTCCCCATCAGAATCCTTCGTGAGCAGATCCTGAGCTATCTCTCCGAAAACAAACACCAGATCATCCGCATCTGTAACTTCATAATAATAGTCTTCCTGACTCGCCAGATCTTTCATAAATCTCTGCGCAAAAGTCAGTTTATTCCCGGATAAATCATGGAAAAACCCAAGCGTATAAATGGTGTATTTTTCCTTCAGCCCTGCCGCTGTGTTATAAGCATAATTCGCATATCTGTATGATGTATAATCGCTGTCTGTATAGGGCCCCTCCTCTGTACGCGAACCATGCTGCGGCAGCCCGTCGGAACAGAGAACGATATTCTTAATAACAGTTCCGGACGCATCAGTTCCCGCTTCGTCCAGCAGCTCCCCGGCGGTCTCCAAAGCTTTGTTCGTATCTGTGCTGCCGCTTGCGGGGAAAGATGAAATATAATCCTTCAGGACATCGATATCTGTTGTAAAATCCACCCCGACCCCCGAACTGGAATTCAGTTTTACAATGGCGACATAATTAGTCCCCGGAGCTGACATAAGAGATTCGCAGAATTTTACTGCCGCCTCTTTCTGAACTGCAGCCGGCGTACCGCCCATACTGGATGAAGCATCCATGATCAGCACCGTATATCGTGTCGTAGCTTCTGATGCCACAATTTTTGTTTCTGCAGCAACCGTTTTTTCAGATCCTGATCCAATGGTCAGCGTAATGGTGTACTCTCCTTCCTCCTTCACAGTCGCCGCATTGGATATCCACCATGTATTCTCTTCGCCTGTCACATCAGGCCCCATCGTGCTGGTTCCACTGAATGCAACGGCTCCTTCCGTACTACATTCCCAGGTAAAATCCGCAGGATTCTGTTCACCAACATAAGTTGCATTAAGATATACTGTATCTCCAATCTGCCCTGTATACACATAATCATCAAATTCAAGAGTGGTATCAGACGCTGCAGCCGGTACTGTCAATATCCCCAGACACATGACCAGCGCCGCGGCTAATGCCATGATTTTTTTCATTTTCTTTTTCATAAACACTTCCCTCTCTTTCTTTTAAAAGTCTCCTGAGATTCAGATATAATTCCTGCTTAACCGGCCTCCCTCCATATAGTAAAGATTTCTTAAATTATCTTCATCAGTCCTCCTTAAGTCATAAAAATCCCCCCTTTACTCTTAGTAAGAATAACATGACTCTTTTCCTGATCATAAAGGGGGGGATTTTCGGTCTTTTCTGAAATAGTCAGTCCATTTTACATGCTTCTATCTCCTCAACTCCTGTCAGCTTATCATAAAAAGCCCTTTTATCCGGATATTTGTGATAATAAAGCGCCTGCTGACGCCCCAGCCTCATACTCATACCTCCGGGCAGCTTTACATCTTCTATGTAAACCAGCAGCCGCTTCTTTCCCAGATCTCTCGCATAATTGAGTTCATCCTTGCAATTCTCCGAGTCCAGGTATGCATGAGAAATAAAGCTCACCATTATGGTACATTTTTCAACATGCTCCGCAATATTGTCGTCCCACTCCGTTCCCGGATCAATTCCTTCATCATACCACAGGCAGAAATTCTGACGCTGCAATTCCTCTATTACAGGCAAAATCCGTTCCTTATCTTTGTGAGCGTAACTTATAAATATGTAATTGTTTTCATCCCATTTTACGGTTTTATCGCCATTGCTGATCAACATGGTGCGGATTTTCTCAATTATTGCATCAAAAAACTCCAGATTTAATGGTACTCCCGCAAACATCTGCAGCGGCCGAATGGAATCCGGAAGAATTTCAGGCCATTCAAACTTCCGCGTGATAGCGGGAACTATGTTTTTGCGCAGTTTTAATGCATAACTGATTTCTTCCATCAGATAATCACCGGAGCCGTCCACACATTTATCAAGCGTTCCCGGAAAAAGCAGCAGAATAAAATCTTCACAGTTCTCTATTTCATGTTTTATCTGCGCATTAAACTGTTCCCCCTGCAAAACTTTCACATTTAAAACAAGTTCATATCCTTCCCCCGCAATTCTGCTGCGCATCCTTTCCGCCAGCAAATCGGCGGAATCTTCCTCATGCCGGCAGCAAATCACTACATTATTTTTTCTTACAGCCATTCCTTTTCTCCTCCTCTAATTCCCGTTTTCATCAGAAACCATACCCTGTGCCAGCGCGGGTCTCTGCAGCCCGAGCTTCTGCAGCCGCAGGCAGACAGACGGATGATATGCATACATGATTCCGTAAAACGATCCCTTTTCCCGTTCATGGCCCTCCGCAAACCGTACCAGATAATCAGCCAGCCGGGCGCTATATCCCAGCCGACAGCTGTATCTGTCAGCACGGAATTCGCACTTATAACCGGCCGGCCCCATCACTATCTGATAAATGAATTGAATCAGAATCCGGCTCATTGAAATAGTAAAAGAAATCAATCTGCATGCAGCCCAGAAAATCCATGATAATTTCACATTCACCAAAAAACACAGAAAACATATAACAGCCAATAAAATCCACAATCCCAGAGATGCATACACGCCTGCAATAATCAGGCCTGATATAAATACCGTTATATTCGCCAGTATGATTTTTCGAAACACGGGATCCAGGCAGAAAACATGATAGATCTCATGCCCCAGCACTGCACAGATTGTCTCCTCATCGCAGGAATCCAGCAGCGGCTGTGTGACCGCCACGTAATGTCTTCCATATGCATAAGCGCTGACCCTGTCAGAGGAAACCACCTGCACTCTCAGATCGGAAATATTTCGATTGGAAACCCTGCGGACATTCTCTTCCAGAGACTCTTTTACCCTGGTTATTTTGTTCTGTTCCTCCTCACTCAGCTGATCCCACGGAATTCTTTTTTTCTGTAAGACAGCAATATATTCGCCGCCCCACCCATAAAGGAAAATTCCTCCGGTAATCACCGCCGCCGCAATGACGCCAAGCCCCAGATAGAGCAGAGTAAAATCCACAAAAAGCACCGCAGCGATTTTCAAAACTCCACATACTCTCATAACGATTCTCCCTCTTTCCGCATCAGAAAAGGCTCCTGCAGACGTTCCGAAACCGGAATAAAATCAATTTTCCGACCCGGGATTCTGCAAAAACATTTTGTCATCTATAATAGATAGTATCTCACATCCGACTTGTTCTTCGAAAAGGGGGAAACATCCATACCGCTGTGATCTGATATCACTATCTGGCATTCACGCACTGCGGCAATACCGGATTTGCCTGTCTGATTTTCAGATGACGCTTCTGTACAGGAGGAAAAAAGCATACAGTATATTACAAAAACAGAGCTGCCTGATGACAACCCTGTTTTTAACGCTTTATATTAATTACATGTAACAAAATAGTATTCCTGCTCTCAAAATATTATAAGCGCTTTTCCTTCGCCAGCGCCTCGCCCTCATCAATCCATTTCCTTACTCGACTGACACTCTCCTTCACAGCCTGAGCGATTTTTTCCACTGACGTTCCCATCTCCGACAGAGACAGCACAATTTCTTTTTTCATGCTTCTTTCTCCGATCGCAATCCCCTGTTCTTTTCCACGCGCTTCTCCGATTGCAATCCCCTGTTCTTTTCCACGCGCTTCTCCAATCGCAATCCCCTGCTCTTTTCCAAGCTCTTTTCCAAGTTCTTTTCCAAACTCTACTCCCTCATTATACAGTTTATCCATTTCCTTACACATATGTTCTACTCCCTCCGGCGTCTCCTTCAATATACGTACCCGCTCTGCCAGAACCCTGCTGTACATATCCTCCGCTCTTTCACAGTGCAGATTCCCCCCAGTTCATCTGCCACTCTGTCTCCTCCTCTTCTGATAAATAACTTCTGAATCTGCAGACACTGAAAATCCTCTGAAATTTAGAAAATTAGAATCCCGGCAGTTCTCACGCTCGGAACAGATCATTCTGATTTCGTGCCTGTATCTATCATAACAAAACGGCAGATATATGTCTATTATATAAAATATTAAATTTTAATAAAGTTTTATTTTTCTTCTCAATACTATTTTGAATTATTATAAAGTATTTGTCAAGTTTAATTTCCTGTTATTCTACCGCATTCCTCTTTCTGGATCCCATATAGAAACAAGCTCAAAAGGTGTCAGTCCGGACAGCATTTCGGCCTGCAATTATGTAATTTATACCCCTTATATCCGTCTACTTACTCTTCTTCCCTATAATCCCATACTCCCGCATGAGCTCCACTCTCTCATTCCCGATTTTAATGGAATCCGAAGCGCTGTTATTCCGCCCTGCCGATATCTCCTTCCGATATTTCAGGATCCGGCTCAGCCAGGCAGCAGGCAGAAGAAACGGAGCCTTCCTCAGATACGGGAACTGGCTTTTCATATATTTTACGGATGGAAATACGCTTTTCAGGATTTTATTCCCGGCTTTCCCGCCCTTCTTTTCCGCCTCCACTGCGCTCAGTGTAATATTGCTGCTGTGCTTCCGGCTCATATCCGCGTCTCCGTAAATACCTCCGGAAAGCAGATCTTCCAGCAGCGGTCCCTCATCCACCCGGATACTCCGCCATTCCGGAGGACAGCAGGCTTTTTCCGGTGAAAACGTAAGATATTTTTCTCCGATCTGAAGCAACGCCGCCGCAAACAGATCCGCATGTATCGACCGGCACTGCTCCAGCACTTTCATCCAGTCAATCCGGCTGCCATATGCATTGGCAAAAAGCACAATGTCACAAACCTGACGGATACCGAAGCCGCTGTGAAGAAAATGTTTAAAAGCATGGCAGATCAGATAAAAAAAATGGGACGAATATTCCATAGTGTATACAGCAACTCCATGAACGGACAGTTCCGCCGCCTGCTCATGAACATTTCCGAAAAAACCATCCAGCTCCCCATATGCCTCCGAATCCGGCGGGAACAGATGCTTATGGAGCTCAATATAAACAGGACTTCCTTTTTTTCCGTAGGGAACTTCATATGCAGTATGTATATCCAGACCGGGATCTGACGGCACCATTCCGAATTCCAGCATTCTGCTGTGGCAGCGTTCAAAATCCTCCGGCCTGATCAGGACGTCTTCATCTGAAGAAGCCCGGTAATCCGGATTGGGATACAGTTCTCTGCATACAATTCCTTTTACGATCACAGGGCGGATCCCTCCGTCACACAAAAAACGGTAAAGACGCAGAAACTCACTGGTCTTCATAGTCTGGAGCATCACCTGCTGCACGATCCTCTTTTTAAAGTATCCAAACATTGCCGGATCCGCCTGCCTTGCAGCCGGACAGCTGTAAACCGCATCATAAATCAGCGGAAGAATCTGATGTGTCTCCGCCTGCTGAAATAACTGCAGCCACTCCTCCTGTTCAATTTTCTCCTCCCATGTCACTTTTTCGTTCTGCAGGGATGCTTTCAGCGCCTGCAGAAGCATGACGTTTCTCTTTTCCATAACAATTTCTGTCCTTTTCCCGCATCCGATTCGATGCTTTGTAAATCAGAATCCATTTTTCCGTTTCTGAACAATATACTCTTTATCTTCTGCAACATCCTGCCGGTACCGCTGATAATGTCTCTGAAACGGATTATGATAATGAAATACCGCGGTCCCCAGAGCAATCACTGAAACCAGATTTCCGGCCGCTCTCCAGAAGAAATCCTGATGATCCAGCATTCTTATATTTTCATCCCATCCAACGCTTCTGACCTTATCCGTCCTTGCCACATAAAGATTGGGAACTTTCCCCATAACGAAATGATTCCCGTCTATCTGTGTCATATGAGGAATCAAAAGCGCCTTCGGAGCACCCTGCATACTAAAAGACGTAAATCTGCTTACCTCTTCGTCGGGATTTTTGCAGCGAATCGCCGTCAGCGTACAAAAACCGACCAGATCCACCTCCGGATGTCTTTCCAGAAACTGAATCTGTCCTCCGAGACAGGTTTTCAGTGTAAGCAGTTCATCATCATCCATACGCATAACGTAGGGCGTTTCCACTTTTTCAAGCGCACGATTCAAACCGAAACTCAGCCCACTGTTAAAGGGAAGACGAATGATTTTCAGCGAAT
>CAMLYL010000005.1 GCA_946491665.1 uncultured Lachnospiraceae bacterium
GGGCTCTTTTCCTGTCAGAGATTTTACCTTATCCTGAACTGCCGGGATACGGGTAGAACCGCCAACCAGCAGCACCTGACCAAGATCAGAAGCTGTAAGGCCCGCATCCTTCAGCGCGTTCTGTACCGGAATTGTGGTTCTGTCAACCAGGTCACGGGTCAGCTCATCAAATTTTGCTCTTGTAAGATTCATCTCAAAGTGCTTCGGTCCCTCTGCAGTTGCAGTGATGAACGGAAGGTTGATATTCGTGGTGGTTGCGGAAGAAAGCTCCTTCTTTGCTTTCTCAGCAGCCTCTTTTAATCTCTGGAGAGCCATCTTATCTGTGGAAAGATCTACGCCCTCCTGTTTCTTGAACTCGGAAATCATATAGTCTGTGATCTTCTGGTCAAAGTCATCGCCGCCCAGACGGTTATCTCCGGATGTGGACAATACTTCGATAACGCCGTCACCGATTTCGATGATGGATACATCGAATGTACCGCCGCCCAGATCGTATACCATGATCTTCTGCTCTTTCTCATTGTCAAGACCGTATGCCAGAGCAGCTGCGGTAGGCTCGTTGATAATACGCTTTACATCAAGGCCCGCGATCTTGCCCGCATCCTTGGTAGCCTGACGCTGTGCGTCATTGAAGTAAGCGGGAACTGTGATAACAGCCTCTGTTACCTTCTCACCCAGATAGTTCTCTGCATCGGATTTCAGTTTCTGAAGAATCATAGCGGAAATCTCCTGAGGAGAATATTTCTTGCCGTCGATCTCTTTCTTGTAATCCGTACCCATCTCTCTCTTAATAGAAGAAATGGTTTTCTCCGCATTGGTAACAGCCTGACGCTTTGCAGGCTCGCCGACCAGTCTCTCACCGGTCTTTGTAAAAGCCACAACGGACGGTGTTGTTCTCGCGCCTTCTGTATTGGCGATAACCACCGGCTTACCGCCCTCCATAACTGCTACACAGCTGTTTGTTGTACCTAAGTCAATACCTATAATCTTGCTCATGATTTTGTCCTCCTGAAATTATATTCTATATGCTAAATAAATGTTATAATCGGATCAGTTTGCTACTTTCACCATACTGTGTCTTACAACAGAATCGCGGTACATGTAGCCCTTCTGAAACTCCTCCACAACAATGTTCTCGCCGAACTCCTCATCGTCAATGTGCATCACGGCATTGTGAAGATTCGGATCAAACTCCTTGCCCTGGGCTTCAATAGGCTTTACGCCTGCCTCTTCCAGCATGGTCAGCATCTGCTTGTAAATCTTTTCCATTCCCTCTGCAAAGGGCGACCCTTTGTCCTCCTCGGAAACGGTTGCCAGACCACGTTCAAAATTGTCAATCACCGGAAGGATTTTCTCAATAATACTCTTTGCTCCGGTCTCAAACATCTGGCTTTTTTCTCTCTCTGTCCGTTTCCGGAAGTTATCAAACTCGGCCATCTGACGTTTTACCCGGTCTGTAAGTTCTTCTATCTTCTCATCCTTCTTATCCTTTTTCTCTTTCTTCTTGAAAAATCCGCCTTTTTCCTTTGCGGCCGCTTCCGCATCTCCGGAATCCTCAGCAGATTCCGCTCCTTCATTCCCGCAGGAATCCCCGGCGGCTCCGCCGTCCTCGCCTGTCATATCGTCAGCAGCTTCTCCGGCTGTCTGCTCCTTCGGATCTTCTGACTGCATCTGATCCGTATCCATTTCCTCATTGATTTCCTGGTTGATCTCTCTCTTTTCTTCCATTGAAATCCCGCCTTTCTGTCCAAGCTGCGCGGCAGCTATTCATCTTCCTTATTAAAAATCTCATCCAGCTTAACCTTCAGCGTTTTGAGATTATCTACCACCTTTTCGTAATCCATCCGTTTCGGTCCCACAATGCCAACCGTACCGTGAATACCGTCTCCCAGCTCATAAGTAGCCGTCACCACACTGCAGTCCTTCATGCCCTGGATCGGCGTCTCATTTCCGATATACACCTGAATCCCGGTACCCGGCTCTCCGGTTTCACTGTTTACAAACAGATCTTTCAGCTCCTGTTTTTCCTCAAAGGCGCTGAGCAGATCACTGGCCCTCTGAGAATCGGAAAGCTCCGGATACTTGAAAATATTCGTAGCTCCACTGGTATAAATCTCCAGCTCCTCATCCTCCTGCACAGCCTCTGCCACCGCGTCCAGTACGCTGCTGACCACCTCACTGTGAATTCCGGCCTGCTCTTTCAGCTTTGCAATCGTTACCAGATTGATCTGCTCCAGGGTTAGCCCGTTCAGGCTGCCGTTCAGCAGGATATTCAGCTTCAGCATAATCTCCTGATCCAGATCCTGCTCTGTATGGATAATCTTATTCTTTACGATATTTCCATCCAGCATGATCGTCGCCAGCACCTGTCCCGGATCCACATTGGAAAGCTGAATAAACTTTACCTTGCCCCGCTGCACCTGCGGTGCGGAAACGATGGTCGCATAATTTGTATTCACCGCCAGCAGCTTTGCAATATTTTTCAGCACCTGCTCCATCTTTTCCGTTTTTTCCAGGACGAACTCTTTCATCTCGGAAACTTCCCGGTCCTTTTCAATCATCAGGTGATCTACATAAAATCGATACCCCTTATCGGAAGGAATCCGGCCTGCGGAAGTGTGGGGCTGAACAATGTATCCCATCTCCTCCAGATCCGACATCTCATTCCGGATCGTAGCCGAGCTGAGATTCAGATCCGATGCTTTGGAAATGGTTCTGGAACCAACCGGCTCTCCGGTCTCCATATAAGTCCGGATGATCACTTTTAAAATTTTAATCTGACGTTCGCTCAGTTCATTCATCTTATCAGACTCCGTATCCGGTGTTTTGGTGTTGTTAGCACTCGTTTCGTTGGAGTGCTAATTTCTTCATTACCTAATGTAGCACCATCGTTTTCCTTTGTCAACCATTATTTTCTTTTTTCAGGAAAAATTTTGTTTCCTGCATAACTGTTCACAGTAACTTTCTTTTCGGAAATTATAAAATATCTGTGAAACCTGTCCCTGACAACAGAATGTTCACGATTTCCGACTATACTAAAAAAAGCTGCTGTTTCATGAAACTTCTGCTTTGCAATAAAAAAAGGAGGATCCATTTATGTTTCAGATTCTTGTTGCAGACGATGACAAAAACACCCGGCGCCTGCTGGAAACCATTCTGTCCAACGCCGGATACAAAACCATTTCCGTTGCTTCAGCAGGAAGAGCTCTGGAGCTCATCCAAAAAGTTCCAATTGACCTTCTGATCGTGGACATTATGATGCCGGGAATGGACGGATATGAATTTACGAAGCTGCTCCGTGACTGCCGCTATGATCTCCCGATCCTGATGCTCTCCGCAAAACAGCTTCCGGATAACATCAAACACGGTTTTCTTGCGGGAACTGACGACTATATGACCAAGCCTGCCGATGAGGAAGAGCTTCTTCTGCGGATACGGGCTCTGCTCCGCCGTGCGCGGATTTTCTCGGAGCACAGGCTGACCATAGGGGAAACGGAGCTGAACTATGATACTCTGTCCGTCCGCTGGAAAAACAATACTCTGACGCTTCCTCCCAAGGAATTTCTGCTTTTATATAAACTGCTTTCCTATCCGAACAAAATTTTCACCCGCATCCAGCTCCTGGAGGATATCTGGGGACCCGCCACAGAGTCCATGGAATCTACAGTAAGCGTACATATTAACCGCCTGCGGAATCATTTTGAAAATAATCCGGACTTTCGTATCATTACCATTCGCGGTCTGGGATATAAGGCGCAGATAAGGGAGGGAGACCTGTGAAAGAAAAAACAAACTCTAATATACCCATTATTTTACTCTGCACCGGACTGGTTTTTCTTCTTCTTTTCCTCACCATGGTAATCGGCAACTGGGTGATTATTATGGGAATCCGAGCCGGTCTGTTTTCCGGACATCCGGATACGCCTCTGATACCGTTTCTGATTCAGACCGGAATGGTCAGCATTTTTATCGGAGTCATTCTGACCCTGGCGCTCTGCCGCATTCCTCTGCGCCCGATCAGAGAACTGATTCAGGCGATCCATGCTGTAGCCGACGGAAATTTTCAGACCAAAATCCATTTTAAATATCTGAAAGGATTCCGGGAACTTTCTGAAAACTTTAACCGGATGACAAGCGAGCTTTCCGGAATCGAAATGCTCCGGTCTGATTTCATACATAATTTTTCACATGAATTCAAAACCCCGATCATGTCCATATCGGGGTTTGCAAAGCTTATGAAAAAAGAAAATACTGGCGAAAAGGAAAGAGAAGAATATCTCGACATCATCATTGCCGAATGCGCGAGACTCTCTGAGCTGTCCTCCAATATCCTTAATCTCTCCCGGGTGGACAGCATCAGCGTTCTGACAGAGACTGTACAATTCAACGTTTCGGAACAAATCCGCGAATCCATCCTCCAGCTTCAGCAGAAATGGGAAGCAAAAAAAATCACCTTCCGGATTCAGATGGACGACTGTCTGATTATCGGAAATCCGGATCTGCTGAAGCAGGTATGGATGAATCTGATTGACAACGCGATAAAATTTTCTTTTCCCGAAGGAGAAATCTGCATTCACGCAGCCGAAACCCATAACGGTTTTCTTTTCCGGATACGGGACAATGGTATCGGCATGAGTTCTCTGACACAGGAAAAAATATTCAACCGGTTCTATCAGGGGGATCCCTCTCACTCTGTGGAAGGGAACGGGCTGGGACTGCCTCTTGTCAGAAGAATTCTGGAGCTTCACCGGGGAACAGTCCGGGTTGGGAGCCAGCCGGGAAAAGGGAGTATCTTTTCTGTGACGCTGCCCGGATCGCCCGTCTCGGTCTCTCAGCTCACAATCCAGCGGTAAAATTCCTTCAGATCAATACGGTAGCCGATGGAGCGGATGCTGATAATAACGTCCTGCATATCCAGACGGCGTCTGATATTTTTAATATGTGTATCTATATTTCTCATGCTTTCCCTCTTCCTGGGCGGAAGGATCTGTGTGATTTCTCTGCGATTGACAGCTTTTCCGATATGCTCAAGCAAAAACAGAAGGATTTCAAATTCGCAGGGACCCGGATGCATTTCTTTCCTTTTATAAACAATCTGCTTCTGCTCCCGGTCCACATATAATCTTCCATAGCTGAGATTTCTTTTTTGCAGCAGCTCCTCATTCAGATAATTTCCTGCTGTTTTTCTGAAGTCTCCGTACGTAAATGGATACAGCATACATGCCGTAATATCTTTGCCGTACCTCCGGAACACTTCTTTATCCCGCAGGGAGACCGGAACGGCAATCACCGGATTGCCGTCTTTACCGGCCTGTATCATTATTTCCCGGTAAAACTCCGCCCCCTCTCCATCCACATACATAATATTGCCCGTCAGACAGCGGTCCCTGTATACAGTTTCTCTCAGACTGCAGGTCCGGAATCCCGATAACTGCGCATACCGTCCGATTTCCGCCGAAAGCTCCGGATCAACAACTCCATTAATCACAGTTAATGCTTTCATTTTCCCTCCTGTCCCTACTCTGCCTGAGAACTGTCAAGAATCACGGCGTTCACGGCCTCTTTCAGATCCACTACAGCGGTTCTGGATGTATAATTCAGTTCTTCTCCATTCAGCACAGAAATACAGTAAGATCCGTCATACTGATAAAATTCCAGTTCCACAGTCTGATACGATTCCGTATTCCTGTGGAAAATAAGACTCATCTCCGACCGTTTTCCGCTGAGCGCCGGTTCTGTCTCCGGCACATCCTCATCATCTGTTTCTTCCGCTATGGTAATTTCTGAAAGCTGGTCCAGAATATCCCCGAATTCGATCTCTTCGTTCTCAAGTGTATAAATATACGCATCCTCATCGTCTTTTTCCAGGCCAATGGTATACACATTTCCGTCCAGCTCGACTTCTATACTTTCTACTGTATCCCAGTCAAGGAGAACCACTTCATCCGGCTTCAGCTCTTCATAAGAAACATTTACCGCCGCCTGATACAGATCCTCGCTGATCCTGTACACGATGTTGGAACCGGTCAGTCTGGCATAGTATGCCTCATCCACAGCTCCGACCTCATATTCGAACTTCTGTGTTTCTTCCCCATTCTCCTCAGAATCCTCTGTCTCTTCCGCGTCCTCCTCTTTTGCCGGCTCATAGGCAACAGACACAGTGGCGTCCGGCTCCGCCAGTCCGTAATTCCCCAGCTCCGTATCATCCGCGTAATAATCCACACACTCTTCCCAGGAAAATTCAGAAAGTGACGCAAAGGTATCCTCTGTGCTTTCATTGTCAAGATTGCGATAGTCCTCTCCATCTTTCAGATAATAGGTATAGGCGTCGCTGTAACAGTAGCCGCTGTTCTCTTTGTAAATGATATCTGTGGAATTCTCATTTTCCACCAGCACTTCAGAGATACTTTCCATTTCCGGAATCTCCTCCTTCTGTACACAGTCCAGCAGCGTATAGGAAATATCGTCAATCAGTCCGGCATCCGTCAGGTAAACATATCCGTCGCCATTGGAAATATACACTTCTCCGTCCGAGAATGTCTCATCCCCGACCGCAATTTCAAAAGCATCATCCGCCGTCTGAATGGTAATCTCATAGGCCGGATCACTCAGACCATAGACGCCCAGGCTCTGCACCTCCTCTACTTTTTTATCGGAAGTAATCGCCGACAGGTTTTCCGCGATCTCATTCAGAAGTTCCTGATCTACCGCCATTTTTTCATCCGCCTCATAGGACCACTCGCCGTCCTCACAGACAAACGCCGTCTCACTGTCCTCATAATTCCATGCCAGGTATGTTATATCCGCGCTGTCCACATCCACAATCGTGGTTTCCGTCCCGGTCATTTTTTCCTCAAAATCAATCCGGGAGAGGCCGAAGGCGCCTGCCGCGCAGGCAGCAAGAACGCCGGACAGGGCCATCAGCTTTCGTTCTCTCTTCATCTGCGTTTCCTCCTTATTACCACACCGATACCGATGCACAGATAGGCCGCCGGAATTACTCCGATCGTCACAACCCGGATCGTGGACGCGGCGCTGGTGCTGACGGTAAGATATTCGTTGGTCAGACTCTTGGAACGCACGGAAATGCTGTCGTCCTTCTCACACATCATCTCCAGCGCATTCAGCACAAAGTCCTCATTGGCGTCGGAGGAATACTGATTATAAGCGTCTTCCAGCAGCTCGGAGGATGCAATCCATACAAGCTGCATCTGATTTTCCGTATCGATATCTTTTGTAACCATTGCCGCAAGTGTCAGCGGCCCCTCGGTATCCCCATCTTCCTTATCATAAGTTTCGATGTTATAGCCTTCTGCTTTCAGGAAGGATTCTTCCGACGACTGCAGAAGCGCCGTCGCCGTAACATCGCTGACCGCCCCGGAAATGTCCAGCGCTTTTGATACCGGCATTATCACATGATAGTTGTCGTCAATCAGGGAATCTGTAATATCGCAGGATTCCATATCCGGCATCAGAAGAACCGGCGCATTGAATATATAATGATCTGTGCTCTCCTCTACCACGACGCCCTCCAGTACAGAAATGCCGTAATATTCCGCCACGGCTTTCAGATTCGGAAGCTCATCTCCTTCATTGGTGCCGCTCAGGATCAGGACTCTCCCGCCTTCTTCCAGAAAATTAATCAGCATATCCTTTTCTTCCTCTGAAATATCCGTGGAAGGAGCATAAATCAGAATACACTCCACATCCTCCGGCACAGATTCCCCGTTCAGAAGCGACAGTGTCTCTGTTGTGAGATTATCTGTCTCAATTGCTTCCGAAAAGCTCTCGGGCAGTTCCGCCTCCCCATGTCCCTCCAGTACATGAACCACCGGTATCTCTTCTGTGGTGCAGTAAGAAATCGCTGAAGTGATCAGCTTCTCACCAGAAAATTCATCTGCGCCGGAATACATGGAATAGTAAGACGTGCTGCTCATCTCATACATCTCGTCATAGCTGATATACCGGTATTTATCTCCGCATTCCACAATGACCGAGTTGTTATATACCTCTTCATCCGTATAAGCGTTTGTGAAATCCGGATTCAGATCCGGGTCTTTTTTCTCTACATTCACTCTGCTGCTGTAATCCTCATAATTATGTAAAAGTTTTTCCACATATTCATCCTCCTCGCCCGAGGCCACGATCCAGTAAATCGTAATATCTTCCTCCAGGGAACTCAGCATAACTTTGGACTGGCTGGAAATGGAATAAAGCTGATTCGCCGTCATATCCTTCTGGGTATAGCTGTCGGGCAGAAAGCTGAGGGCAAAATTGACCGTGATCAGAATTGCCAGCAGAATAATGGTCAGCAGAAAACTGTAGCTTCCCGCCCTGCTGGATCTTGTTCCGAACTGTTCTTTTACGCTGGTCAGACGGTTTCTGAATGTCTTTTTCATCAGTTATATCTCCTTTTCTCCAGGGACTGTACCGTCAGAAACAGGAAAAACACAATGACGCTGATAAAATAGACAACATGCGTATAGTCAAATACGCCGTCTACAAATTCATAAAAACGCTCGTAGACCGAAAGTTTTTCCAGTATCGCCGGAAACAGTCCTTCAAACCAGTCCCTGTTGTAAATATAGGCCCCGACGGTCGCCGCCATTGCCGCTATACCGATTGCCGGCGCCAGAAAGTCATTGGCTGTCATATGCTGGATCAGAAAGGCAAGAATCAGCTCTATGACCAGCAGCGCCGCAAGGGAACCGTATGCCGACGACGTTACATACTCCGCCAGGGTCACCATATAATAATTCAGAATCATCACCCCAAAGCAGATCCCGGCCGCCATTGCCGGAGATTCCGTGACGGAGGAGATAAAAATCCCTATGGCCAGCAGCGAAGCCGCCAGCATAATATATCCCAGCAGAGTGCCAAACGCGGTGGGGAGATACAGATTCCCGTAGTTCCGGAGAATCAGAGGATATACCGTCACTGCGCTGAGAGGAATCACGGATGTGATCAGCAGCGCCAGATATTTTCCCGCCACAATCTGCGTGGCGGAGACCGGCAGGGAATAAAGAAGCTGATCTGTCTTCTGCTTTTTTTCCTCCGAGATGACCCGCATGGTAATGACCGGAACCGTAATCAGAAATGCGAAGGACGCTCCCATCAGGGCATACTCAAAATTCGCATATCCCATACTCAGGTTATAGTACATCATATAAATCGCCACAGCCAGCAGGGAAAACAGTCCATAAACATAGGCGGTAAAGCCCGAAAACAGTAAATGTACTTCATGGCGGAGTATCGCGATCATTGTCCATCCCCCTCTCTTTTTTCCGGATCTCCAGTTCCATCCGCTTCCGGGTTTGTCAGTTCAATAAAAATTTCTTCCAGGTTTGCTTTGACCTTATCACTTTTCAGCACAGCCCGGTTGATTTCCGCAAGCTTTAAGGAAAGATTTTTCCGGATCTCCAGTTCTTTTTCCGGCGTTGTAGTCAGCAGAATTTTCAGCAGCCCTTCTTCTTCTGAATACTCAGCCTTCTCGATCCCCTCCAGAGTTCCCAGTACTGCCTCGCTCTCTTCCCGGGTCGCATCCGTCTCCACCTCCAGCGTTACCTTTGGCTGCAGAAGTTTTTCCAGATTTTCCGCCGTGTCATATGCAAGCAGTCTGCCCTTTGCTATAATAATGATTTCATCACACATCTGCTGGACCTCTGACAGAATATGACTGCTCAGAATTACCGTATGCTTTTTTCCCAGATTTTTGATCAGATCACGGATTTCCACCACCTGGATCGGATCAAGTCCTACCGTCGGTTCGTCCAGAATCACTACTCTGGGATTCCCCAGAAGGGTCTGGGCAATCCCCACCCGCTGTCTGTAGCCTTTTGACAGATTCCGGATCAGCCGGTCCGCCACATCGGAAATCTGCGTTTCCTCCATCACCCGGCTAATCTCATCCCGCAGGGCGTTCCTGGGAACCTTCTTGGCTTCCGCAATAAATCTCAGATATTCCCTGGGCGTTTCCTCCAGATAAAGAGGCGGCTGCTCCGGCAGATATCCGATCAGCCCTTTTGCCTCAATGGGATGCTCAAAAATATCGTATCCGCCGATTGTCACAGTCCCCGAGGTTGCTGACAGACATCCTGTCATAATATTCATCGTTGTTGATTTCCCGGCTCCGTTGGGACCGCAGAAGCCGCAGACGGTTCCGTCCTTCACAGAAAAGCTGATATTATCCACGGCCTTGTGTTCACCATAATATTTCGTCAGATTACTGACTTCTATCATGTATTCGTCCTTCCTTTCCTTTATTTTCAGCGTTATTCTAATTTTCTTTTTTAAACTGAATTTAAACTTTCCGGTACTTTCACAATATTTTCACAAAACTTCAGTCTCCGGAGGAAGCCGATCCCACCTCCGCCGCTTTTCCTGTAATCAGCTCGTCCACAGAATCACTGTCAAAATATATCTGCGCGATATCTCTTCCGATCTCCGCCGCATAGGAGGAACTGTAGCCGTACGCAATCCGGACGGCGACGGATATCTCCGGATCGTCCGCCGGGGCATATCCCACAAACAGCGCGTGATCCGGATGAAGAGAGCTCTGCTGCGCCGTCCCTGTTTTTCCCGCCATGGAGAAATCAAGCTCTGAAAAGGCAGAAGAATTTTCCACCATACGCTCCATGCCGGTCTGCACCAGATCCCAGGTGGATTCACTGATTTCATCCATCGTATTTACCACCTCAGCTTTATACTCCTCCACCAGATTTCCTTCCGCATCTGTTACCTTATCCGCCAGTGTCAGGGAATATACCGTCCCCCGGTTCGCCACCGCTGTGACATACCGGTTCAGCTGGCTGACTGTAAAATTATTGGTACCCTGCCCGATGGCCGACTGGACCGCGTACTCGTCGGATATTTCCGGCTCCGCTTCGCTGATTTCCAGCCCCGAGGTCTCTCCCAGGCCAAACATCTCTGCATATTCCGCCAGTACGTCTGTTCCCAGATCACTGTCATAAGCTCCGCTCTCATCCGTCCCCAGTCTGTATCCCATTTCATAAAAGAATACATTGCAGGAATTCTGCAGCGCTCCCACAACATTGAGGGAGCCGTGGGAACTGGGATAAATCCAGCACCTGGACTCCGGCGTGACTCTGGAAAATACACCGGAGCAGTAAACGGTACTGTTTCCGTCAATCACGCCTTCCGTCAGGGCGGCCACAGCAGATACCATCTTGAATGTGGATCCGGGAGCTGTTTTTTCCTGGGTTGCCCGATTGTAGAAAATATTATTCATACCATTGACGAGCTGGCTGTAATATTCCGTATCCATCGTATCTGTCAGTCTGTTGCTGTCATATCCCGGATAGGAAACACAGGCCAGCACATCGCCTGTATCCGGATCTGTCACCACAACGCCGGCTGAACAGGGCTCCAGGGCAAGCTGTCCCGGCGTGATTTCCAGATTCTCAATCCGGTCACACAGCCAGGTATACGCGCTCAGATTTCCCGACCGCAGACTGTCGTAGAGATCCTCATCCATCTCCAGCACGCCCTGTTCGTATACAATGGCGCACAACTGGTTCCCGGTGATCCTGCCCTCCTGGATCAGATCCTCATAGATCATCTTGTCCAGCCCGCTGTCATCCCGGAGCGCGTCTTCCGTGTAACTGAGAATTGCCTGGTAAACTTCCTCCGCATCGGAAGCATTCTCCAGAGACAGGCTGTCCGTATCGATCCAGCCCCTGGAAATTGCATAATTCAGATAGGTATACAGGCTGATACTCCCCTCCTCCGTCCAGGCGAGATATGTTTCGTCATCCGTATCCACCGCATCGCTGTCCAGAATACCCGCTTCCTCTGTCAGCAGGTCAGAGCAGACATAATCCAGATAACTCTGCATATTTTCAGACAATTCCTCCCGGGCCGGTGCGTCGCTGTTCTCCATCTGATCCATAATATCTGTACAGATTTCTTCCCTCTCGCCGGTAAAAATTTCATATACTTCCTTTTCCGCCTCTCCGGCATCCCCATCCCCGAATTCCGTATAATCAATCACATAATTGCCGATCAGAGAATAGTATGCATCTCCCACCGGGATTATAATATCGCTGCTGTCTTCCGCTGTGGAAGCGTCATAGGTCAGCACATTCTCCAGTCTGGACAGAATAATTCCCGCCAGCTTTTCCTCGATCAGGTGATAAATATTTTTCTGCAGTTCACTGTCTATGGTCAGATACAGGTCATTTCCCGCCGTGGCTTCAATTGTGCTCACAGTTTCAATCACATTTCCCTGATTATCCACATACAGGGTCGTCTCTCCACCGGTACCCCTGAGAACATCGTCAAAAGCTTCCTCCAGCCCGGTTTTTCCCACAATCTCCGTCCGGGATGTATTTTCTTTTTCTTCTTCACTGAGAACCTCATACTCTGATTCTGATATCTGTCCGGTATAGCCGAGAATAGAAGAAAATATCTCTGCATCTGTATATTTCCGGACTGCATTTTCCTCAATTGTTACTCCGGGCAGGAGACTGCCTCTCTCTCTGATGCCCGCCGCAGTTTCCTCACTCACATTTTCTGCAATCGTTGTCTCTTCATATTTCTGGTACCGGTTCTGGTATATGGCATAACGCATATTTACCATATCCAGAAGATACTGGCGGTCAGAATTTTCATAATCCAGACCATATCCACTTGTCTTATCTGTACACAGATATTCCATAATCTCTTCCGCAGACTGGTTTTTCTGTTCTTCCGACAGGTCTTCTGCGGAACTATATCCATAGACATCCGCCACAAACCTGAGTCTCTGTGTTTCACTGGTCTGTGAAAACTGATAATTTCCCGAATTATCCAGGACGATTCCAAAAGAGCTGATCACAGAATCACCATTTTCTCCGATGATCTCCAGTATCTCTTCCAGAATCGTATTCATCATCTCATTTTGTTCCGACGTGGACTGTCCGGAAGAAGTCGGATCTGTCATTGTAACGGAATAAGAGACGTCATTATACGCCAGAAGCTTTCCGTTTCTGTCATAAATATTTCCCCTTGTGGCCGTAATCTCCTGTGTAGTCAAAACCATATCTTCTGCTTTTGCCAGATAATCCACCCCGTTTATTATCTGCACGGAAAACAGGCGTCCGCATAACATTGAAAAAAACACGCACAGTGTACCTGTCAGTACTGCGATCCGCCTGTTTAATATAAATTTTAATATTTTCCAGTTTCGATTCCGCCGGAGTCTTCTGCGCCTTTTTCTTATTTCTCTGTATTGTTTCAGAACAGATCATCCCTTCCTCTTTTCATGATATCCGTCTATTGTATGAATTTTTCTTGTAAACACAGTGGAAATCTCCTGAAAAAAGGATGACCGGTATGTGAAAACAGGCAGCAAAAAGAGCATCTACCCTTTCAGATAAATGCTCTTTCTGCGGACGGCTGTCCTCTGTTATTCTTTTCCAATCAATACCGTTTTCCCCCGGAAAGCGAAACCATATTTTCTGATCTTCTGTGACGGAATTCCCCGTTCCTCCAGCACCGCTTCATATCGCTTCTCCCGGATCTGCCGCAGAGCAGCCTGCACGGTATCATTCAGAGTCCGCTCTTCATCCGGATCACAGACTTTGAATTCTATAATGACCGCATCATCTTCCCTCCGACGCGGTTCCAGCATCAGATCATATCTTCCGAATCCGCTTTCTCTGTTGGAAGTAATCACATAACGTTCTTTCAGATCCACAATCAGACCGAGAACAAAACCATGATAAAACCGCTCCGGTTCCTTCTCGGCCGATGGTGCTTTTCCACTGTCAAAAAAACTGAATGTAGTCAGCGCCACCCGATTCATATAAACATTCATTGCTTTTGTGTCATCCATCAGCAGAGCCTTGACAAACTCATTATATCCACTGTCATAATCCGCGAACCAGCCATGAACCATGCGCTCAAACATGACTCTGACTTCCAGATTTGTCAGAGTCAGTTCATACCACATGCGCCCGCTGGATTCCTGCCATTCCGTCCTTATGACCTTCAGATATCCACTGGCAAGAAACAAACTCCACAGGGCACTTTCCCTTTCTTCCAGCTGATCATAAACAATCTGTTCATCAATCTGTGCCTTCACAGCTCCGCCATGAAGCAGGGTCTCAAAATCAATCTTTACTGCTGTTCCGGATTTCCGGATCAGTTCATCTGCAAGACGGTTGGAACTGGTATTGGCCCAGAAAGTCTGCACCTTCCCGGTATCCAGAAAATTAATGACAGACCAGGGATTATAAATATCCTGCTTATCCCCAAAAATAAATCCATCATACCACCGTTTTACCACTTCTTTCTGACCGGACATTCCATAATCATCAAGAGCACGAAAGACCTCCTCTTCCGTAAATCCAAAACAGTCCGCATACTTTTCCGATGTAGTTGTAACCACTTTCAGATTATTCAGGTCTGAAAAAATAGATTCTCTGCTGATCCGCGTGATTCCGGTCAGAAGAGCTCTCTCCAGGTATGGATTATTCTTAAAGGAAGCATTAAACAGACTCCTCGTAAACAGAACAAGTTCATCCCAGTATCCTGCAGCATAAGCTTCCAGCATGGGAGTATCATATTCATCCAGCAGAAGAATAACCTTTTCTCCATAATATTTGTACAGATAACCGCAGAGCCTTCTCAGTGCAATCGTTGCTTCTGAATCATCCATTTTCGGAGAAACCTGCCTGAAATATTCCTTTTCTCTCTCATTTAACAGATCCCCTTCCAGAAGAAAATCATTCTGGTTATAGAGATCTACCATACACTCGCAGATCTTGTTTCTTGCCTGCCTGAAGGATACCTCCTTAATATCTGAAAAACTGAGCAAAATAACGGGGTATTTTCCCTGAAGTTCACGATATTCGCTGTTCTTCCAGATGCGATACGGTTCAAAAAGCCTGCTTCCTTTATTCTCCACAGAAAAAAATTCCTTAACCATACTCAGAGCCAGTGTCTTTCCAAATCTTCTCGGTCTGGTAATCAGGGTCACATCATCCTGGGACTTCCACCATTCATCAATAAACTGGGTTTTATCAACATAAAAAGCATTTCTCTCCTGCACTTTTCTGAAATCCTGAAGCCCGATCCCGACTGTTTTTTTCATATCCTCACCATCCTGACCTGTTTTTCTGAGCACGACGCAACAAAATCTGTTTCATTTATTATAGCCTGTCAGGTATTGCAAAAACAAGAATTATTTGCAGACATCATTCAAAAGTCACATTCGCCGGGATTAAACTGTGATCCGCATCCAGCCTGTCATAAAAAATTGTATTAACAAACTCTCCTTCATATGGTTCCTGTGCTTCAAGAAAATTTAAAACTCCGGCAAATGCGGCATCAAAAATTACTTTATTCGCATCCGATGCATATACAGACGTTTCGGGAAAAGAAAAATCGGCTCCGGCATTTTCAGACATCGCATATGTCACCAGAAGCTCCTCATAAAAATAATCCCAATCCAGTAAAGAACCATCAGGCCAGGCAAAGTCTGCCGGACTGATTCCATTCGGCTCCAGATATCCGGTTGTCACCGAATCCCGGATAGAAGCATAAAGTTCCTGCATATTCAGTTGCAACAGTTCATCCCGGTACATGTGAAAAACGCCAGCCGCAACAATTACGGCTGACATTTTCTCTCACTGTGCCCGGCACATCTGCTTTTTATTTCAGAAATCCGCTGATAATCTGCTCTTCCGCCTCCTGCTCTGTAAGACCGAGGGTCATCAGCTTGATGATCTGTTCACCGGCAATCTTTCCGATGGCCGCCTCATGAATCAGCGCCGCATCCACACTGGCTGCGGCAAGCTGGGGCTCTGCAGCGATTCTGGCGTCATCCATGATAATGGCGTCGCACTCCGTATGCCCGCTGCAGCGGTTATTTCCGCAGAGATTGGACTGGAACAGCTGATAGGAATTATCCCTTGCCACTGAACGGGAAACCAGATTCGCGGAGCTGTCCTCGCCGTCCAGATCGATCTGGAAATGGCTTTCCGCATGCTGATCGCCATGGGTCATCAGACGCTCCGTAACCACCAGCTTCGCTCCATCCTTCAGCTTCGCGATATTCTTCCGGTCTGTGGAATCCACGCCCCGGATCTGGGTAGTCTCCATCTCCATGTAGCTGTCCTCATCCATATAAATCTCAGTAACGGGGTTCAGGATCCGGCCTCCGGTTCCGTTTCCGCTTCCATAATGCTTCTCCACATATTTTACATGGGAATTCTTCTCCAGGAAAAAACGGTGGATGCCGTCATGACGGCTGTCCTGGGTACCGCAGTTGTCAATTCCGCAGCCCGCTACAATCACAACATCCGCGCCCTCGCCGATATAAAAATCATTATAAACCGTCTCCTGCAGTCCGGACTGGCTCAAAACCACCGGAATATGCACGCTTTCATTCTTTGTCCCCGGTTTAATATGAATATCAATACCGCTCTTATCCTCTTTTGTGACAATCTCTATATTTGCCGTGCTTGCACGATCCACACTCTCGCCATTGGCACGTATATTATAGGCGCCCTCCGGTACTTCATGAAGTCCGGCAACCTGTTTTAACAATTCTTTCTGTATTGCGTCCATACTTCTCCCCCCTACTTACAGCTCTGCGCGGCGTTCTCTGATTTGACCGCTGTTTTGGGAATCACTTTCTGACATGAGACAGCTGCGTCCGCCGTTCCGAGAAGCTGCGGAAGAATCTCATCTTTACTTCCCTGCTTTACCAGCTCGCCGTCCGCAATCAGAAGAATCTCATCGGCAATATTCAGAATCCGCTCCTGATGAGAAATAATCAGCAGAGAACCGTGAAGATTATCATGCATCTCCTCAAATACGCGGATCAGATTCTGGAAACTCCACAGATCAATGCCTGCTTCCGGCTCATCAAAAACAGTCACTCTGGCTCCTCTTGCCATTACTGTAGCAATCTCAATACGCTTGATCTCGCCTCCGGAAAGGCTGGCGTTTACTTCCCTGTCAATATAATCTCGGGCACAGAGTCCCACCTTGGAAAGATACTCGCAGGCCGCTCCCACGGACAGCTTCTTTCCCGCTGCCAGGCGGATCAGGTCGAAAACCGTAACACCCTTAAAACGCACCGGCTGCTGGAAGGCATAGCTGATTCCCAGCTTTGCGCGGTCTGTAATGCTCATTTCCGTGATATCTTCTCCGTCCCAGAGAATCTGTCCGGACGTGGGTTTCTCAATCCCGGCAATGATCTTTGCCAGGGTAGATTTTCCGCCGCCGTTCGGCCCTGTAATTACAATAAACTTATTATCTTCCAGGGTCATGCTGACATCCTTTAAAATGCCCTTTTCCTTCTCGTTTCTTGATTTCTCGTCAGGAACCTGGAAGCAGATATTTTTCAGCTCTAACATATATTTTCCTCCATCTGCTTTTTATCTGTTCTGGAAAATTGCCGTCTATTTTCACCATATCCGATATGATTTAGGGCAATACTCCTACATATCATACCTTCTAACTATTCTAAAGTCAATGAATTTCATTTGTCTCTAATAAAAACTGCGCCAGCACATAATTGCTGACGTCGATTCCATACCTGGTCAGAAAGATCCTTCCTCCGCTGGCGCCGATCAGCCCTTCGCTCTTCAGACGCCGAAGCACACTGCCATATACCAGATCAATGGACGTTCCGAACTCCTTCTGAAAATCCGCCCTGGATATTCCCTCTGTCAGACGCAGTCCCAGGAACATAAACTCTTCCATGGAAGCATTCCGGTCCAGTTTCTGTATATCTGTATGAGAAAAAGGCTGTTCCATATACACTTTCATCTCCGATGTGTTGGAAAAGCGGACATTTTCCATCAACGAGGAGGCCCCAAGGCCCAGTCCCAGATAATTTTTCCGGGTCCAGTAACCGGTATTGTGCCGGCAGGCAAATCCCGGTTTCGCATAGTTGGAAATCTCATACCGCCGATACCCTCTGTCCGCAAGAAACGCTTCTGTCAGCTCATACATGGCCCGCTCCTCTTCCTCGGACGGAAGAAGCCCCGGCTTCTCCCCCTGTTCCCTCAGAAGTTCATCCTCATGATAAATCGTATAGAAGGGCGTCCCTTCCTCAATCATAAGGCTGTATGCGGAAATATGTTCCGGATGGAGAGCGGTTACTTTCTTCAGGGTCTGCTCCCAGGACTTTACCGTCTGCCCCGGAAGAGCCGACATCAGATCCACATTGATATTGCGGAATCCCGCTTTCCTGGCCTCCCCGAAACTTTCCAGAAACTCCTCAAAAGTATGAATCCTTCCCAGCATTGCCAGTTCCAGATTGCTGGCGGACTGCAGGCCCAGGCTGATCCGGTTGATCCCCGCGCCGTACAGCTCCGCCGCCTTATTTCCGTCCAGTGTGCCCGGATTGCATTCTGCCGTAATCTCCGCCCGGGGAGAAATGCGAAAGCAGTCCCGCAGCGCATCCATCAGTTCTGCCATATGACGCCCTTCCAGCACAGTAGGCGTTCCGCCCCCGATAAAAACCGTATCCGCTTCAAAACCTTCACAGGCTTCCCTGTAAAACGCCATCTCTTCCTTCAGGCGCTTCACATAGGCCAGCCGCTCCGGATAATCCGCGGGAGCAGACAGGAAATCACAGTAGGCGCATTTTTTTTTACAAAATGGAATGTGTATATAAAGTTCAAAGCTCTTCATGTCTCACTCTGTCCCCCGGCTGCTGCAGACAGAAACTATCTGTCATCCAGCTTCAGCACACTCATGAATGCTTTCTGCGGGATCTCCACGCTTCCCACCTGGCGCATCCGCTTCTTTCCTTCCTTCTGTTTCTCCAGCAGCTTCCTCTTTCGTGTAATATCACCGCCGTAACACTTTGCCAGCACATCCTTGCGCATGGCTCTTACGGTCTCCCGGGCAATGATCTTGCCGCCCACAGCCGCCTGGATGGGAATCTCAAACAAATGTCTGGGAATCTCTTCCTTCAGCTTTTCACACATCTTTCTGCCCCGCTCATAGGCGCTTCCCGAAAATACGATAAATGACAGCGCGTCCACTTCTTCATGGTTGATCAGGATATCCAGCTTCACCATCTCAGAACGGGTATAACCTTTCAGCTCATAATCAAACGACGCATACCCTCTGGAACGTGACTTCAGCGCGTCAAAGAAATCGTAAATGATCTCATTCAGAGGCAGATCATATTTGATCAGCGCACGGGTTTCCTCCATGTATTCCATGCCGATATAGACGCCCCGGCGCTCCTGGCACAGATCCATAATCGCGCCGATGTACTCACTGGTCACCATAATCTCGGCGCTGACCATGGGTTCTTCCATATAATCAATCTCTGAGGGATCCGGAAGATTAGAAGGATTGGTCAGTTCCAGCATCGTTCCGTCGGTCTTGTGTACCCGGTAAACAACTCCGGGCGCCGTAGTCACCAGATCCAGATTGTACTCCCGCTCCAGTCTTTCCTGAATGATTTCCAGATGAAGAAGCCCCAGGAATCCGCAGCGGAAGCCAAAGCCGAGAGCTATGGAAGTCTCCGGCTCAAACTGCAGCGATGCGTCGTACAGCTGCAGCTTCTCCAGTGCGTCCCGCAGATCCGGATATTTCGCTCCGTCCGCCGGGTAAAGTCCGCAGTAAACCATAGGATTTACCTTTTTATATCCGGGCAGCGGCTTTTCACATGGATGCTTCCGGTTGGTAATAGTATCTCCCACACGGGTATCCTTTACATTTTTTATGCTGGCCGTAATATAACCTACCATTCCCGCGGAAAGCTCATCACAGGGAATCAGCTGCCCGGCTCCGAAATATCCGACCTCCACTACATCTGCAGCGGCTCCGGTAGCCATCATGCGGATCGGAGTTCCCGCGCGCACGGTACCCTCTTTGATCCGGCAAAAAACAATAACTCCCTTATAAGAATCATAAACGGAATCAAAAATCAGCGCCTGAAGCGGAGCCTCCGGATCTCCGGTGGGAGCCGGTATCTTCGTCACAATCTGCTCTAAAACCTCCTCCACATTCAGTCCTGTCTTTGCGGAAATCCGCGGCGCATCCTGGGCCTCAATGCCGATCACATCCTCAATTTCCTCCACCACACGGTCCGGATCCGCACTGGGAAGATCAATCTTATTAATTACCGGCATCACATCCAGGTCATGGTCAAGAGCCAGATAAACATTCGCCAGCGTCTGTGCCTCGATTCCCTGTGCCGCGTCCACCACCAGAATGGCGCCGTCACAGGCCGCCAGACTTCTGGACACCTCATAATTGAAGTCCACATGACCGGGAGTATCAATCAAATTAAAAATGTACTCCTCCCCGTCCTTTGCTTTATACACAATACGAACTGTCTGCGCCTTAATCGTAATGCCCCGCTCCCTCTCCAGATCCATGTTATCCAGAACCTGAGACTGCATCTCGCGGCTGGTCAGAAGTCCGGTCATCTCTATAATGCGATCCGCCAGGGTAGATTTCCCGTGATCAATATGCGCAATAATACAAAAGTTACGAATTTTACTCTGATCTGTCAAAAAAGTTCCTCCTGTATAAACATCTAAAATTTTGCCATTTCTCAGTATATCGTTTTTTCCACAAAAATACAACTGTTATCAAATTCAAAGGAACCTTTTATTTTCAGGATCTGCCGTGCATGACACGCCGGATTTTACCTTACCGCACGAAATGCCTGCTCCAGATCCTCAATAATATCATCAATGTGCTCTGTGCCGACAGACAGACGGATGGTGCCCGGACGGATTCCCTGCTCTTTCAGCTCCTCCGGCGTGCACTGGCTGTGAGTAGTAGTCGCCGGATGAATCACCAGGGATTTTACATCCGCCACATTTGCCAGCAGGGAAAACAGTTCCAGATGATCAATAAACCGATGAGCTTCTTCCTGTCCGCCCCGGATGTCAAAGGTGAAAATACTCGCTCCGCCATTGGGGAAATATTTCTCATACAGATCATGATCCGGATGTTCCGGCAGAGAAGGATGGCTGACATGCTCCACCATCGGATGATTTTTCAGATATTCTACCACTTTTTTCGTATTCTCAATGTGACGGTCCATACGCAGAGAAAGCGTCTCTGTTCCCTGCAGCAGCAAAAATGCGGCAAAAGGAGAAATTGAAGCTCCCGTGTCCCGCAGAAGAACTGCACGGATATAGACTGCAAAAGCTGCCGGCCCTGCCGCCTCAGTAAATTTCACGCCATGATAGCTGGGATTGGGCTCCGATATCCAGGGATATCTGCCGGATGCCGCCCAGTCAAAGCTGCCTCCGTCCACAATGACACCTCCAAGAGTCGTCCCGTGACCGCCGATAAACTTTGTTGCGGAATGTACCACGATATCTGCTCCATGCTCAAGGGGGCGGATCAGGTACGGCGTTCCGAAGGTATTGTCCACAACAACCGGAAGTCCATATCTGTGAGCGATCTCAGCAATTGCATCCAGATCCGGAATATCGCTGTTTGGATTCCCCAGGGTCTCCAGATAGACAGCCTTGGTATTTTCCTGAATCGCCGCCTCCACAGCTTCCAGATTGTGGGCGTCCACAAAAGTAGCGCTGATGCCCTGAAGAGGCAGTGTATGGGCAAGCAGATTTGAGGTTCCTCCATAAATAGTTTTCTGAGCCACAATATGCTCTCCCTGTCCGGCAAGAGCCAGGATCGTATAGGTGATTGCCGCCGCTCCGGATGCTACAGCAAGAGCTGCCGTTCCGCCCTCCAGGGCCGCAATCCGTTCCTCAAAAACTCCCTGCGTGGAATTCGTCAGTCTGCCGTAAATATTCCCCGGCTCTTCCAGACGGAAACGCGCCGCCGCATGGGCGCAGTCCTGAAACACATAAGAAGTTGTAGCATAGATCGGAACCGCTCTCGCATCGGTTGCAGGATCCGGCTGCTCCTGACCTGCATGCAGCTGCATGGTCTCAAATCTTAATTTTCTGTTCTTTTTATCTGACATTTTATCTTTCTCCTATCGTTTTTATATGAATTATAGTTTCAAAAACCGGCCCGCAGGTACTGTTTTAAAGCGCCCCGGGCCATGCATTCTCACACAATTACTTCTGCTCTTCCATAAAAAGCGGTGTGGAATAATATCTGTCTCCGCTGTCCGGGAGCAGAGCCACAATTGTCCTGCCTCTGAATTCCGGCCTTTTTGCCAGCTCAACGGCAGCCTTCAGAGCCGCTCCGGAGGAAATCCCGACCAGCACGCCTTCTGTCTTTGCCAGCAGCTTTGCCATGTCAAAAGCATCCTCGTTTTCGATTGGAAGTATCTCATCATAAATGTCTGTATCCAGCACCTCCGGCACAAAACCGGCGCCAATTCCCTGAATCTTATGAGCTCCGGCCTTTCCCTGAGATAACACAGGTGACGCAGCCGGTTCTACAGCAACAATTCTGACATCCGGCTTTTTCTCTTTCAGATATCCGCCCACACCGGTCAGAGTCCCGCCTGTTCCCACTCCGGCAACAAAGACATCAATCTCTCCGCCCGTATCTCTCCAGATTTCCGGACCTGTAGAAGCCCGGTGCGCAGCCGGATTCGACGGATTCTCGAACTGTCCCGGAATAAAACTGTCCGGAATCTCCCTTGCCAGTTCCTGCGCTCTGTCAATCGCTCCCTGCATGCCTCTGGCGCCTTCCGTAAGAACGATCTCTGCACCATAGGCTTTCAAAATATTTCTCCGCTCCACACTCATTGTCTCCGGCATGGTCAGAATCATGCGGTATCCCCGGGCTGCCGCAATTGACGCCAGACCGATTCCGGTATTTCCGGAGGTGGGTTCAATAATCACAGATCCTTTTTTCAGGACACCTCTCTGCTCGGCGTCATCGATCATCGCCTTTGCAATCCTGTCCTTCACCGATCCCGCAGGATTCAGATATTCAAGCTTCACAAGCAGCCTTGCCTCCAGCCCCAGACATTTTTCCATATTGGTCACTTCAACCAGCGGGGTATTGCCAATTAATTCTGATACACTTCTGTAAATATTTGCCATACTGTTCTCCTCCATTCAAGAGCCGCTCACGGGTCTTTGCGCGGGATTCGGGTCAGCTTCAGCTGACATCTTCCTTACCGAATCCCTGCGGTCTCCGTTCCACTCCGATCGGCGCTAAGCGAACGTCCACTGGACGTTCAGCGCCCCCGCGGAGCGTATATCCAGGGTTTTCCTGTCTATTTCCTGCATGTATTCTAATCCCTAAATTCCCATTTGTCAACTAGGTTTTTCATTTCTGACAAAAGGAAAAGAAATCCCCCTCCGGAATTCTGCATTGGGAATGAATTACCGGATCCGCATTTGTTTCCCCGCAGTTCAGTTTGCACAGCACCTCCATTACATGCAGAACCAGTGAAATATTATTCCAATGAGGTCTGCCTTCTTCTATGGAGGTCATCATATCCCACAAACCGATTCCTCGGAAATTTTCTGTCTCCATCTTCCAGACCCGCGGAATATCATCCTGTCCGTACCAATCGGAAAGCCGCTCGATTTTCCAGATTCTGGACAGACCTTCCTGATCTTCCGTCTCCTTCAGAATCCGTTCTCCGGAATACAGCTCCAGCTCTCCGTCAAAACAGTTCGGATCCGGTACCTGCAGCGTTCCCTTTGTACCATGGATCTCCAGCTTCGGAAGCTTCGATTCCCAGGAACCGCCGTCCATATGGAGACTCCCGATCACCCCGGAACGGAACTTTAAAATACACTGATAAACCGTGTCAATCTCCACCGGCAGAAACTCTCCTTTATGGGGCTCGCTGTAAATCTGCTTTTTTTCCTCATCTCTGACACTGAACGCATATACCCGCTCTACGGGTCCCAGCAGGGCGACCAGCGCCGTAATGTAATAAGGTCCCATGTCCAAAATGGGTCCGGCTCCCTTTGCATAAGTCGAAAACGGCTCCGGATGCCAGATCTCCACCCCCGGCCGCAGCATATTTGCCGAAAAGGAAGTCACTTTTCCGACAGCTCCCTCCGCCAGCAGCTTCCTGCAGGTCTGAATCCCGCTTCCAAGCCAGGTATCCGGCGCGCAGCCGATCCTCTTTCCGACTGTCTCCGCAGTCTTTGCCAGATCCTCAGCCTCCTCAAAATTTCCGGCCAGAGGCTTCTCCGAATACACATGCTTCCCGGCCATCAGAATGCGCCGGTTCAGTTCATAATGAGCATCCGGTACCGTAAGATTCAGAACCACGTCAATATCGTCATCCGCCAGAATCTCTTCCACTGCCACAGCCTGCGGAATTCCATATTTCTCCGCCAGATCCCGGGCGTGCTCCAGATGCCTGGCTGCACAGGACTTAATCTGCAGATTTTTAAAATACGTCTGAATATTCCTTACATAGACATCTGCAATATTCCCGCAGCCTATAATCCCCGCTTTCCACACTTTCATTTTACCCTCTCCCTTTTATTTTTATCGATTTTCCGGGAGAAAACTGTCAAAAATAAAGACATCAAACATATCTCTCGCCGCCTCCAGCTCTCTCTGGCTTCTAATGGTCCAGGCAGCAGTTTTCCCCTTAAACAGTTTTCTGCAGATACGAAAACTGTGTTTTCTTTTATCCTTATGATTATATGATATAAAATCCGGTCTTGCCAGGAAATTCAACAGCATATTCGTCAGAATGAATCGCGTGATCCGCGGCAGTCTGATGATCTCTTCCTGACTGTAATCCTCCGAGAGCTGTCCGCGAAGAATGGAGGGATTATGCTTCCGGTACCACGCCAGCGCAAAGGGATTAAAACACTCCATACAGTAAACACCCTGATAGGAACGCAGCATCTTCTCTATGGCTTCCGTGGTCGCTTTATAAAAGACACCAACTTTAATCTCAATCACCAGCGGAACCTTTCCGTTCACCATGCGCAGAACATCTGAAAAAAGGGGAATCTGTTCCTGTGACTGCCCCAGCGAATACTCCAGGAGTTCTTTATAAGTATGCTCTGTTACCCTTCCGTCTATTCCCGTCATCCGTTTCAAATTCATATCATGAAAAACAACCAGTTTTCCATCAGAGGTTCTCTGTACATCCAGCTCAATACCAAACCCTGCTTCCAACGCTTTCCGAAACGCTGCCATTGAATTCTCCGGCGCGTCCGACTGATTATCAAACAGTCCCCGGTGCGCAATCAGCACATCCTCAAAAGGCTTCATCTGCTCCTTCCTGCTGCAGCAGGGAGAAAGCAGCCACAAATAAAGGGGAAACATTCCCGCACATACGCATAAAATCACACAAACTGTCACTGCACCTGTCATACTCTTCCTCCATTCTGTCTTCAGAACCGTTCTGCAGTTTGTCCGTTTATACTGCACTGTCGCTGTACCGGCAATGCCCTAAACGCATTCTGCAAAACACTAATTCCTGTTTTTCCCAACGTCAACTGTCTCCGTCACACATCCTTCCTCCCTGAACAGTTCTTATGTCTTCTTCACAATGAAGTTTTTTCTTTCAGTATAAAGAAATCCTTTTCCGATATCAAGAAAAAATCTGTGACCGACAGTATCTGTCTTCTCTGCTATTTTAAACGAATAAAAAGAAATCCATATGATGTTTCGGTAAATTTTTATAAAATTTTTATTTGTTTTTTTTTAAAGGCCATGTTAGGATATGACTATTCCAAATATCTTTTTACCAGTCTTCATCTGCTTAGCTTATGACCTATGAAACATTCAAGAAAGTAATTATGGAACGGCTCTCATATGATATCGCCGATCCCAAACAGATTTCCCTTCAGACACACTACAAAAATAACGGCTGTTCACTGGATGGTCTCGTCATTCTTGAGAACGGAAACAATATTGCACCCACGCTGTATCTGAACCGCTACTATGATCTGTATCGAGACGGAAATTCCTTCCAGAAAGTCTATGAGAAGCTTCTGGAATACTACGAAGCGAATAAATCCGATGTAGGAATCGATGTCAGCTTTTACACAGACTTCGGCAATATACAGTCAAAAATCGCAATGAAGCTGATCCATTATGAAAAAAACCGTGATTTTCTGAAGCAGGTGCCTCATATCAGGTTTCTGGACCTGGCTCTGATTTTTTACTGCTTTATGCCGATAGATCCCAGTGCGGGCAATGCAACCATCCCCATTTATAACTCTCATCTGGATCTCTGGGATATCAGTCTGGACACGCTCTTTCAGCTTGCCAGAGAAAATTCTCCCCGGATCCTTCCGCCTGAACTCAATGATCTCAACAGCCTGCTGGAAGACTATATGCCGGCTCAGGTTTACTCCTCCATTGTGCACACGGATGACCCGCTCTATCCCATGTTCGTCCTCACCAACAGCGAAGGGCTGTTTGGCGCATCCTGTATGCTGTACGACCAGCTGATTCATTCTTATGCAGAACGTTTTCAGTCCGATTTCTACATTCTCCCCAGCAGCATCCATGAAGTAATTCTGGTACCCGCTTTCAAAAATGAACTCATGGATCTGTTTTCGGAGATGGTCCGGGAGGTCAATCAGTCACAGGTGGCCGCAGAAGAAATTCTGTCGGATCACGCTTACTATTACTCACGCGAAAAGGATACGATTCTGATATAAGATAAAAGGCAGTATTTTCTCCACTCAGATGAGTTTTGAAATACTGCCTTTTATCTTATTTCGTTTCTGGCTCTGTTTTTTTTGTTTTCTTCACAGGCTTTTCCTTTTCAGCCGCTTTCACAGCCTTTCCAGCATCTGCTTTTTTCGCTTCCGCTTTCCCGGCGGCTTCCTCAGCAGCTTTTTTCTTCGCCGCTGCCGCAGCTTTCCGTTTCGCGGCCGCTGCAGCCTTCTTCTTCGCCGCCTCTTCCTCTTTCCGCTTTCGCTCCTCTTCTTCCCGTTCCAGCTGCTTTTCCAGACGCATCCGCATCAGAAGCTCCTCTTCCTTCCGCTGCTGCTCCAGCCTTTCCTGTTCCGCCCGGCGCTTCTCCTCCTCATCCATCCGCTTCTCTTCATCGGCAATCAGCGCATCATAAATAGCGGCATATTTGGAAGAAGACTTCTTCCAGGAAAAGTCCATAGCCATTCCCCGGCGGATAATATCCAGCCATTCCTCCGGATACAGTTCATAAATCTTGTGTGCGTAACGGATCATGTAAAGCATCTCATGGGCGTTATAATTGTGGAAGGAAAAGCCGGTGCCCGTATGTTCAAACTCATTATAGGGCTCCACTGTGTCCTTCAGTCCTCCGGTCTCCCGCACCAGAGGAACTGTGCCGTAACGCAGACTGATCAGCTGACTCAGACCGCAGGGTTCAAACAGGGACGGCATCAGAAAAGCGTCGCAGGAAGCATAGATCTTCTGAGCAGCCTCCTCTGAATAATAAATATTGGCCGACACCCGTCCCGGATATTTTCCTTCATAATAGCGGAACATATTCTCATACCGCTCTTCTCCGGTACCGAGAACAATGATCTGGATACGCTCATCATAGAGAATCTCATCCAGAATGTAATCTACCAGATCAAAACCTTTCTGATCTGTGAGACGGGAAACCATACCGATCAGGAAAGCATCCTCCCGCTCCGTAAGCCCGAAAGATTTCTGCAGATCTTTCTTATTTGCCTTTTTATATTCGGTAATGCTGCCGTCAAACTGCCGGGCAATTTTCGTATCCGACGCAGGATCCAGCATCTCATAATCCAGTCCGTTTACGATTCCCGACAGTCGGAACGATCTGGTCCGCAGAAGACCGTCCAGCCCCTCTCCGCCTTCCGTGGTCTGTATCTCTTTGGCATAGGTCTCGCTGACCGTAGTAATATAATCCGAAAAAACGACTCCGCCCTTGAGCAGGTTCGCCTGTCCGTAACTTTCCAGCGTGTCCATAGTAAAATACTCAGCCGGAAGGCCGGTCACATCACGGATCGCGTCAATATACCAGCGTCCCTGGAATTTCAGATTATGAATGGTATAAACCGTGCGGATATGCCGGTAAAACTCATCATTCCGAAACTGAGCCGCCAGAAAAACAGGAATCAGTCCTGTCTGCCAGTCATGACAGTGAATCACATCCGGCCGGAAATCAATGACAGGAAGAATCGTCAGCACCGCTTTGGAAAAATATCCGAACTTCTCAGCATCCTGATAGATCTGTCCATACGGCGCCGGACCGGCAAAATAGTATTCATTGTCAATAAAATAAAAAGTAATGCCATTCTCCTCAAGCTTATAAACGCCTGCATACTGTACCCGCCAGTTCAGCTGCACCTGACATTCCGCCGCCAGTTCCAGCCTGTCCGCGAACTCTTCTTTCATGCACATATATTTGGGAATTACAACCCTGACATCATATTCGGACTTCGGAAAATACCCCGGCAAAGAACCAACCACATCCGCCAGTCCGCCCGTTTTAATAAAAGGAACCGCCTCTGACGAAGCAAATAAAATCTTCTTCATTTTACCCCTCCAAAAATACTCTCATCAAACAGAATCACTGATTACATGATACTATATTTTGTCTGCAGAAACCAGCAATTTTTCAGTATTCGGGATATTTTTTCCAATTGCGGTCAAATTTGCTTCAACGTTTTCCCTGTTCTCACGGATAACGGCATTTTCCGTTCTTTCGGCTCACTTACTGTCTGTAATCCAGACGAATCTTGTCGGCAATCAGGGCGATAAACTCTGAGTTTGTCGGTTTTCCTTTCCCATTATGTATGGTGTACCCAAATAATTCATCAATGGTATCCATCTTTCCTCTGCTCCATGCCACTTCAATCGCATGCCGGATCGCCCGTTCCACGCGGCTTGATGTGGTCTGATATTTTTTCGCGATTGTCGGATATAATATTTTTGTAATAGAATTCAGCATTTCAATATCATTCACAGACATGACAATTGCCTCCCTGAGATATTGATAGCCTTTTATGTGCGCCGGAACACCAATTTCATGAATGATGTTTGTCACATCGCTCTCCAGGCTGTGTTTCTTTGAATCCCGCTCAGCCTCCAGCATCTCATTCTTCCGGATTCCTCCGGGCTGCTTCATCACACTCCGTTTTGTCAGCTTTATTCTGGTCAGCAGAGCTTCCTGATCAAAAGGTTTCATAATATAATAGGAGGCTCCCAGCCGGAAAGCGTCTTCTGTAACATTCTCCTGACCGATTGCGCTGATTATAATAAAATTCGGATGTTTCTTCACATTTTTGTCTCTGTTCATTCTGTCCATCACACCCAGCCCGTCCAGCTTCGGCATGACAATATCCAAAAGTACAATATCGGGTTCCTTTTCCCGGATAATCTCACAGGCTTCCTCACCGTTTTTCGCCGTTCCCACAACATGGAGCTCGCTGTCTCTGGAAACAAGATCTGTCAGCATTCGAATCATATTTTCATTATCGTCGGCAATCGCTACTTTTATCAACTCCATAACACTCCTTTTTCTTCCAAATTTTGAGGACAAGCGTATTATAAAATGGAGCCCGGACGTTTTTTTGTCGATACAAGTCAACACGATTTCCAAATTTTGGAATAAACTTCATAAGATTGTTGCATCCGGAAATCTGACAGATGATGACCTGCTCTCCTCCATCCGGGCATTGTACCTGAAATAACATGATTCACCTTGCAAATCTCACGGCTTTCCGATAAAATAGAATTGTTTTTAAGGAGATGAACTATGGCTGATACAAGAACAACGGACGCATTTACAGACAAGGAAATCCTCTATCGTCTTGCTGATTTATTTAAAATATTCGGCGATCCCACCCGGATCCGCATTCTGCATATCCTCACAAATCAGGAGATGTGTGTACAGGATATCGCGGACACTCTGTCCATGACTCAGAGCGCCATTTCACATCAGCTTCGGATTCTCAAACAGTCTGCACTGGTAAAGTTCCGCAGAAATGGGAAAACCATTTATTACTCTCTTGCTGACGACCATGTGGCAACCATCATGGCTCAGGGTCTGGAACATGTATGCGAATAGCTCTGCTCATGCGCTGCCGTTCTCTGAACGGCAGCACATTTATTCCAGCATATCTTCTATAAAAATTCCGTATCCTTCCAGGGGATCTGAAACAAACACATGCGTAACCGCGCCTATAATCTTTCCATTCTGGAGAATAGGCGCGCCGGAAAGTCCCTGAATAATTCCTCCCGTTTTATCAATGAGGTCCTGATCTGTCACCCGGAAACGGATACTTTTGTTTGTCTCGGAGGGATTCAGATCCACATTATCAATCTCAATATCATAATATTGAAATACTCCGTCAAGCTCCACCAGAATCTGCGCATTACCGCTCTGTATTTCCTGCTTATAACCTACCGGCACAGGCTCGGCGTTTCCCAGTTCATCCGGCAGAGAATCCAGTGATCCATAAATGCCTTCTGAATTATTTTCTTCAATCACACCGATTTCGTTCTGTGAATAATACTGAATCTGTCCCACCAGTTCTCCCGGATTGCCTTTTTCCCCTTTAATGATGTTCACTATGTCCACCAGATAGGCCTTTCCCTCCGACATTTCCACCTGGCTCTCTGTATCCGTATCACTGATGCTGTGCCCAAGCGCTCCGAAATTTCCTTCTCCGTCCACATATGTCATGGTTCCGATCCCTGCCATATCATCCCGCACCCATGCTCCGATCCGGTATTCTCCCGCACCGCAGCTTACAGGAGTGATTTCACACTGAATCTGCTCGCCATCCCGTCTTACTGTCAGATTGACACTTTCTCCCTCGGAAGCATTTACTGCCGCAACAAGTTCTTCTTTTTCCGATATTTCTGTTCCATTGACTGCCAAAATATAATCACCGGATTTCAGGATATGTTTTGCCGGACTCTGCTGACTGCCGTTTTCTGCCTCCACATCTCCCACATCTACTACGAGAATCCCGTTTGTATGAACATAGATTCCAATGGGTACCCCACAGGGAATCACCTCCGTATGATCTACAATGTGAACCGTCACGTCCTTAACCGGAATAATTCCCAGCAGGCGGACTTCCATTTCATAAGTACCGCACTCCTCCGTATTTAACATCCCAAAAGACTCCACTGCGCCGTCTTCCGATTTCACAGTCTTTGTGACAGGCAGAAAACCGCCAATTGACACTGCTTCTCCCCGCTGTACAGAAAGCGTATCCGGAATGTAATCAAGAACAGAAACTCCGGCAAAGCCAATCAGGATCATCAGATACATTCCGAAAAATTTTCCCCTGTACTTTTTATAGTATTGAAATATCCGTATTTTTCCTGTTATTTCTCCCTTGTGCACTGCCGCTTCCATCCTTTCGCTGTTTCCAATAAAATAAAAGGATGCTCTCTCAAGCACCCTTCATTATTATATTTCATTTTCTGTTTTACACACTGTATGTTCTTACCGTGTCTGCCATTTCTTTCATTTCTCTGGCATTCTGCAGAACTGTATCCGTAATCTTCACGCCGCCCAGCATGCGCGCCAGTTCTGCAATACTTTCCTCCCGGTTCAGCATCCGGATTTGTGAGATTGTAGAAACATCACTGGAAGTTTTTTCAATTAAAAAATGAACATCCGCCATGGCGGCAATCTGAGGCAGATGAGTAATGCAGATTACCTGATGACTGCTTCCTGTCAGTTTGATCTTTTCCGCAACCATCTGAGCCGTCCGCCCGCTGATACCACTGTCAATCTCATCAAATATCAGCGTCTCAATTTCATCATTCTGAGCCAGCACCGTTTTCAGAGCCAGCATAATCCGGGAAAGCTCACCTCCGGAAGCTACAGAATCCAGCGGCTTTAACGGTTCTCCCGGATTGGTTGAAATCAGGAATCTTGCCTCATCCCAGCCATTCGCAGTATAATGATCCAGCTTCTGAAACTCCATCTCAAACTGCACATCCAGAAAATTCAGGGAAAGCAGCGCTTTCTTTACTTCTTCCGTCAGCTCCTTCGCTTTCGCTCTGCGAATTTCAGAAACCTCCGCGGAAATCTCCCTTAAAGCAGTTTCCGCTTTCTGTAGTTTTAACTCCAGATTCTTTTTATATTCCCCGTAATTCAAAAGCTTTTCTGCCGCAGCCTCTTTTTCCTTCTTCTGCTCCAGAATGATCTCTATCGTTCTTCCATATTTTGACTTTAAATTATTAATCAGATCCAGTCTCTCTTCAATCTGAGCAAACCTTTCTTCTGAAAATTCAAAATCATCCATATACCCTGACAGCTCCCGGTTAAAATCGCTCAGCAGACTGTCAATCTCCTGAAGCTGATCCGTCAGCCCGCCAAGCGGTTCATCATACGCAGCCACAGAAAGAAGCGCATGCACTGCAGAGCCCACACTGTCTGCGGCGCTGTTCATTCCGTCGGAACAGAGTTCCCTGCACTCGGCAGCCGCCTCCATAATTTTCCTGCCGTGCGACAGACGCTTATAATCCGCCTCCAGCTCTTCATCCTCTCCGATCTTCAGATCCGCAGCCTCGATCTCATTCACTTCATACTGCAGAAAGGACAGTTCTCTGGCCTGCTGCTCCTCATCCATGGAAGCCTCCTCCAGCTCTTTTTTACAGGCGGTGTATACACGAAAATCCGAAGCCATCTGAGCAAGTTTTTCCTCCAGCTCTTTTCTGGCAAAACTATCCAGATATTTCATGTGATTCTTTTTTGTCAGCAGAGACTCATGCTCATGCTGTCCGTGAATGTCAATCAGCAAAGAGGCCACCTTCCGCATCTGGGCCGCCGACACGGTCTCCGAATTGATGCGGCAGACGCTTCTTCCGGAAGCCATTACCTTACGGCTCATGATAATCTCGCCGTCTTCCGGAAATACATCCAGCTCAGCCAGGGCCTCCGTCTGACGGGGCTGATCCACAGAAAAAATCAGTTCCACCAGAGCAGACTCCGCATCCTCCCGCAGCATACTCTTTGATACCTTTGCCCCCAGCGCCAGGTTAATAGAACCAATAATGATTGACTTTCCGGCTCCCGTCTCACCGGACAAAATGTTCAGTCCCGGTCCGAAATTCACTTCGGTTTCCTTTATCAGAGCCAGATTCTTCACATGTAAATTCAGTAACATTCTGCTTCCCTTCTACTCTCTCTCATCCGCGGACTCTTCAATGCGAAGCAGCTTTTTCAGCTGCCTCATGAGATCTACTGTCTCATCCACAGTGCGCACGGCGCACATAATGGTGTCATCTCCCGCAATACTTCCCACAATTTCATGATGATTCATGGAATCCAGGGAAGCAGCCACTGCCATGGCCATGCCTGATACGGTCCTGATAACAAGAATGTTCTGCGCCATATCAATGGAAACCACACCTTCCTGAAATACCCGGATATACTTTGCATCCATAGCGTCCTGCACATCAGCCAGAAGAACATATTTCTGACGCCCTCCGCTCAGAGCCACTTTGCTCAGCTTCAATTCCCGGATGTCACGGGAAACGGTTGCCTGGGTCACATGATATCCTGCCTTATTCAGAAGATCGCACATCTCTTCCTGGGTGCCGACCTCTTCTCTGTGTATGATTTCCAGAATCTTCGCATGTCTTTTTTCTTTCATTTGGACAAATCCCCCCGACTCATAAAAATATCACTGTCTGCTCAGCGATACTCCTGCATTTTTTTTCTGAGAATCTGCAGAAAACTCAGCTGGTTCAGCTTCATCACTTTCGCGCTGACATCCGCCTTCCTCACCAGCAAACGGTCGCCGATTCTCATATGAACAAAACGGTCGCCGTCGAAACTGACTTCCGCCTCCTCATCCTGCTCCGGCCGGCGCTTCGCCAGCATCACTTCAATCTGCTCATCCGCGCCCACCACAATACTCCGGCTGGAAAAAGACTGAGGATTGACTGGAGTAATCAGAAGAAGCTTTATCTTCGGATCCACAATGGGTCCTCCGGCCGACATACTGTAGCCGGTAGAACCGGTAGGAGTGGAAATAATCACGCCGTCAGCGCTGTATGTTGTCAGATACTCGCCGCCCACACGGATTACCAGATTTATAATCTGCGCGCTGCCTGCACGGTGAATCACAATATCATTCATTGCCGCTGTGGGCTCAGACTTTTCCTGACCGCTGACACTGTACCCCTCCAGCATCATCCGGTCCTCCACCTCAAACTGATCCTCAAACATCTTATCGATAGCGGGGAATACAGAAATCTTATCCAGCTCGCACAAATATCCCAGCGTTCCCAGATTCACTCCGATCAGCGGAACGCCAATCTTTGCCATATCTCTGGCAGCCCGCACCAGCGTGCCGTCTCCCCCCAGCACAATCACGCAGTCCGCGTCCACATCCCGTCTGGTCAATGACGCCAGTACCCGGTCGCTCCAGTCAATCTTACTGCTCAGATAAAAACTGCTGTGCCCGCCTTTCGCCTCAATATAATCCTGAATGGAATGGGTTACAGACAGATTCGGATCTCTCTGCTCATTGGTAATAATATAAAACTTCTTCATTTTTCTCTGTCCAGCTCTCCGTGAGCCGCCTCAACAACGCCTGATGCATCAATATCTTCCCGGATATCCCCGCGTTCATTCTTTCTGATATGAATCAGATATTCAATGTTTCCTTCCGGTCCTTTGATCGGGGAATATTCTAAATGGAGAACAGAAAAGCCGTTTTCCGCCGCAAAGGAAATGATCCTCTCCACCACCTCCAGATGCACCTTCGGATCACGTACAACACCCTTTTTACCGACCTTTTCCTTTCCGGCCTCAAACTGGGGCTTGATCAGACAGACCATCTCGGCTCCGTCCTTCAGAAGCTCCTTCGCCGGTCCCAGAACTTTCGTCAGAGAAATAAAGGACACATCTACGGAAGCGAAATCCAGGAGATCTCCGATATCTCCCGGCGTCACATAGCGGATATTGGTCTTTTCCATACAGACCACCCGCTCATCCTGACGGAGCTTCCAGGCAAACTGTCCATATCCCACATCTACCGCATAAACCTTCGCGGCGCCATTCTGCAGCATACAGTCGGTAAAGCCCCCGGTGGAAGCGCCGATATCCATGCAGACCTTTCCGCTCAGATCCAGCCCGAACTGTTCCACAGCCTTCTCCAGCTTCAGCCCGCCCCGGCTGACATATTTTAATGTATTTCCATGAACCTCTATAGCAACCGAATCCTCAAAGGCAGCTCCCGCCTTATCCTCCCGCTGATTATCAACAAACACATTTCCGGCCATAATCATGGCTTTCGCTTTCTCCCTGGAAGGAGCCAGATTCCGATTTACCAGAAGCACATCCAGTCGTTCTTTCATCTTAAAACCTCAGCAATCTTCTCCGCAATATCCTCCGGATCCAGTCCAACCTGTTTCTGAAGCTCAGGTACTGAGCCGTGGGGAACAAACTGATCCGAAATACCAAAACGAAGAATGGAAATATCCTTATCAAGCTTTTCCAGATACTCTCCCACCGCGTCGCCATAGCCGCCATGAAGCAGATTCTCCTCCATGGTGACAATCAGACGGTGATTTTCCGCCGCTTTTTCCACGGCCTCCCCGTCCACAGGCTTGATAAACCGTGCATTGATCAGAGAACAGGAATATCCCTTCTCATGAAGAAGCTCCCGAACCTTCAGCGCCCGTTCCACCATATTCCCAACAGCAAAAACAGCCACCTGAGACTCCTCATAAAGCCACTCGCTCTTTCCCCATACAACAGGCGACCGGAACTTCTTCAGTCCGTCATATGCCTGTCCTCTGGGATAACGAATGGCAACCGGTCCGTCATAGCGCGACGCAAACCAGAGCATATCCGCCAGTTCCCATTTGTTTTTCGGCGCCATTACCGTCATATTCGGTATCAGCGACAAATAGGACAGATCCATAATTCCCTGATGGGTCTCTCCGTCCGCGCCCACCAGTCCTGCCCGGTCTATGGCGAAAATCACCGGCAGATTCTGAATACACACATCATGGATAACCTCATCAAATCCTCTCTGCAGAAAAGAGGAGTATACGGCAAACACCGGATGAAGTCCCGCAGCTGCCATCCCCGCCGCAAAAGTAACCGCATGTCCCTCCGCTATTCCCACATCAAAAAAGCGATCGGGGTATTCGTTTCGGAACCGCTTCAGACCTGTCCCGTCCGCCATGGCCGCAGTCATCGCCACAATATTCTCGTTTTTTGCGGCAATCTTGCATATTACTGCGGAAAATACATCTGTGTAATCCGGCTTCTTCTTAACCTTTGCAGGCTGTCCGGTCTCAATTACAAAGGGTCCCGTACCGTGAAAGCGGTCCGGATTCATTTCCGCGGGAAGATATCCCCGCCCTTTTTCTGTCTGCACATGAACGACCACAGCCCCGTTCACTTTCTTCGCTTCCTGCAGAATCTGTACCATATCAGACAGATTATGTCCGCTTACCGGTCCCAGATAGGTCACCCCTATATTTTCGAAAATCATGCCCGGTATCAGAAGCTGTTTCAGACTGCTTTTCATGTTGTGAATCCTTCGGGCAACCCGGTCACCGTAGGGACGACGGTCCAGCGTGGAATGCACATCGCTCTTAAACTCCTGATAATCTCTTGCTGTCCGGAGAGACGCCAGATGCTTGGACAGCCCTCCGACATTCTCAGAAATGGACATTTTATTGTCATTTAAAACAATTATAAAATTTGTTCTCAGCTCAGAAGCATTATTCAGCGCTTCCCAGGCCAGTCCGCCGGTCAGCGCCCCATCGCCGATTACCGAGACAACATGATGATATTCCTTTTTCAGATCCCTCGCTCTGGCAAAACCAAGCCCTGCAGAAATAGAAGTAGAACTGTGTCCCGTATCAAAACAGTCGCAGTCGCTCTCCGTCCGTTTCGGGAAACCACTCATGCCTCCATATTGACGCAGATGTTCAAATCCGTCTTTTCTCCCTGTAAGAATCTTGTGCGTGTAGGACTGATGTCCCACATCCCAGATCAGCTTGTCCTCCGGGAAATTCAATACCAGATGAAGCGCCATCGTCAGCTCAACTGCGCCAAGATTTGAAGCCAGATGGCCCCCGGTCCTGGATATATGTTCAATCAAAAACTCTCTGATCTCCTGCGCCAGCTGGGGCAGAAGATTCGGATCCAGTCTCTTTATATCATTTTCCTGTTTTATTAAATCAAGGACAGACATTTTTTCTCCCCTTTTATCCTTTTACTTATTTGTTTCTGACGATCAGATATCGAATCAGTTCATTCAAAAATTCATTCCGAACCGGGAGCGATTCCATCGTCCGGATCGCACGCCGGGAAATCATCTCCACATCCGCGCACGCCTGCTCAATTCCCCGAAGCGTCACATAGGTGGTCTTCTGGTTCTTTTCATCACTTCCCACCGGTTTCCCGATCACTTCCTGATCGCTGACCACGTCCAGAATATCATCCTGAATCTGAAAAGCCAGCCCTACATCCTTTGCCGCACTGGAAATCTGCTCCTGCTCCTTTTCGTCTGCTCCTGCCAGAACCGCGCCGATCAGCATGGCGGATTCAATCAGCGCGCCTGTTTTCAGACTGTAAATAAAATCCAGCTTTTCCCGGGACAGCGGCAGGCCTTCGGACTCCACATCCACTACCTGACCGCCCAGCATACCATAGATTCCCGCGTTTTTCGCCAGAATCCGAAGGGCTTTTCCCACATTGGGATTCTCCGGCTCCATTTCAAGCGCTGTAAGAGCCGTTTCATAAGCCAGATTCAAAAGTCCGTCTCCGGCCAGAATCCCCATGGCCTCGCCATACACCACATGCGTAGTCTTTCTCCCGCGGCGGTATTCATCATTATCCATCGCAGGGAGATCGTCATGAATCAGAGAATACGTATGAATCATCTCCAGAGCTGCCATAAAAGGCTCCACAATCTGTGATGCGCCGCCAAACAGCCGATAAGTCTCATACATCATCATGGGACGCAGCCGCTTCCCGCCTGCCAGAAAACTATAATTCATCGCCTCAATGACAGTTTTCTGAAACCCCGTTTCTGCCGGCAGATATTTTGTTATAATCTCCTCTGTCTGATCTGCATGTATTTTAATCTCTTCTTTAATATCCATAATTCAGTTACCTCTGTCACGGTTCGAAAGGAACTTCCTCTCCGTTCTGCGCAATCACCAGCATCTTTTTTTCCACCAGATCCAGTTTCTCATTACACCTGCGGATCATCTTCATTCCCCTCTCGTAAAGAGAAAATGCGTCCTCCAGGGAAACATCCGGCGATTCCATCTGTTCCATAATCCCATCCAGCTGGTGAAACATCTCCTCCAGAGAAGTCTCCTCAACTGCTGCTCCTTCAGGATTTTCTATCTGTTCTGCCATTATTTTACTCCTTTTGAATTTCTTCCACTCTCGCAGTCAGGCTTCCGTCAGACAGCCATGCCCGGATCCGTTCTCCCTCCTTCAGCCCGGATACTCCCCGAATCCTTTTTCCCTTCTCATCCGCCACAAAAGCATATCCGCTCTGCAGCTTTTTCAAAGGCGAATGACCGTCCAGAGCCGCCGCATAAATCTCCATACGATGTCTCTTTTCTTTCACTGTAAGTTCTGCCAGATTCTGAAGACGCTGTCTGTCTCCCTCCAGAGTTTCCCGGTGTTCTCTCAGCATCTGTTCCATCCGGTTCTGCATCCGATCCAGCGCATCCGCCGCCCGCTGACGGTAATCTGCCAGCCTGTTCTTCGGATTCAGGAGCTGCATCTGCTTTTCATAAGCCCGTATCCTCTCCTCTGTCCTGGAAAGCTTCTGGCTGATACAGCGATTTAATGCCAGCCTGGCTCCGTCCATCTGTTCTGATATCTGACGGTAATCAAAAACCGCCAGCTCCGCAGCCGCAGAGGGTGTCGGCGCCCGCAGATCCGCCACAAAATCAGCAATCGTTACATCTGTCTCATGTCCTACTGCGGAGATAACCGGCACCGGACATTCAAAAATAGCACGGGCCACAATTTCTTCATTAAAAGCCCACAGATCCTCAATGGAACCTCCGCCTCTTCCCACGATAATTACATCCACATTTCTCTCCTCCAGAGCGCGGATGCCGTTCACAATCGACCGGGCGGCTCCCTCTCCCTGCACCTGAGCCGGATAAAGAATCAGCTGCACAAAGGGATTGCGGCGATGTGAAATATTCTGAATATCCCGGACCGCCGCGCCGGTCGGCGCGGTCACTACGCCGATCCTGGAAGCAAACCGCGGAATGGGCTGCTTATACTCCGGGGCAAACATCCCCATTTCCTCCAGTTCCTTTTTCAGAGCTTCAAACCGCTGATATAAAAGTCCCGCTCCCTCCAGCAGAATCTCCTCTGCATAAAGCTGGTACTTCCCATCCCGTTCATAGACCCGAATGGAACCGAGAACAATGCAGTTATCTCCCTCTTTCATCCGGAACTTCAGACCGTTCTTCCGGGATCCGGAGAACATCACCGCCTGGAGAATTCCTGTTTTGTCCTTTAACGTAAAATAAATATGTCCGGAGGAATGATACTTACAGTTCGATACTTCGCCACGCACATAGATGTGGCTCATCATAAAATCCTGCGCGAACATATTTTTAATATAGGCATTTACCTGTCCTACAGAATAAATATTCCCTGTCATGCTAATTTTGCAAGGATTCCGTTGACAAACCCGGCCCCGTGATCAGTCCCGTAAACCTTTGCCAGTTCCACAGCTTCATTAATGGCTACCGATACCGGAATCTCCTCCTCATACTTCATCTCATAGACTGCCAGACGGATAATCGCCAGCTCCGCCTTCGCCATACGGCCGGTCTTCCATCTGTCAGCATTTGTGTTGATCAGTTCATCAATCTCGTCCAGATGCTGATAAATATCCTTCACCTTCGATATAATATAATCAGAATCCTTCTCATCCAGTTCTCCCAGGCCCTCCACGAAAAGGTACAGATGGTCTTCCCACTCCTGATCTCCATAGAATTCTGTCTGGAACAGGATCTTAAAAATCTGCTCCCTGATCTCTCTTCGACTCATAGATTCCTCCCTTGTGCTCCTTTATAAAAAGAATCCTGCATGGAAAAGAATTTCCTGTGCAGGAACAACAGAGGGTGTCAAAGACACCCCTGCTCTCTGACCGGATTTCCTCTCAACTGTGAAACATCCCACAGCTCCGGTTATACCCCGGCCTTCATATCTACTTCAGCAATTCTTACGTTAACACCGGCCACCTGAAGTCCGGTCATATTCTCAATCGCACCCTTTACCCTCTCCTGAACCTTCTGTGAAACTTCCGGAATTGCATATCCGTAAGCAATGTTCAGAGTCAGGTACACACTTACCTTATCCTCCTCCACAGAAACCCGGATACCTTTGGACAGGTTTTTAATACCGAGACGGCTCACCAGATCCTTAGTAATATTGCCGCCCATGGAGGTCACGCCGTCCACTTCAGTCGCGGCAAGTCCCGCAATAATGGCAACCACTTCATCGGCCACCTGAACTTCCCCCATCGTATCAGCCTTTAATTTGATGCCTTTTCTATCTTCAGCCATGAAAAACCCTCCTTGTTTTCTGCATTGTGTCTGAATTTCTTTTAGTATACCAAATATTTTTCTGTTTGAAAACCGTTTCTTCAGGAAATGTTGGAATCCCCGGATTCTCCGGTCACTGTTCACTGCAGCTCCTCTACTGCTCCGCCATTTCTATCAGTTCCTGCTCGGAAATAACCGGAATTCCAAGGCTCCTTGCCTTTTCCAGTTTGGATCCCGCATTCTCTCCGGCTACCAGATAACTGGTCTTTTTGCTGACGCTTCCGGTACATTTTCCGCCGTTCTTTTCAATATACTCCGCAATTTCCTTACGGCCGAAATGCTCCAGAGTTCCGGTGGCCACAATGGTCAGCCCGGCCAGAGACTGGGATGTATTTCCCCCATCTGATGACTCCATATTGACTCCCATATCCGCCAGTTCTTTCAGCATCTGTCTGTTTTTCTCATCCTGATAGAAGCTGTAAATTGATCTGGCAGTAATCTCTCCCACATCCGGAAGCTGCACCAGTTCCTCCACGCCGGCATCTGCCAGGTCCCAAAGACTGGCGTAATGCTTCATGATTTCTCTGGCCGAAATCCGTCCCACGTTGCGGATGGCAAAACCGGTCAGCAGCTTATCGGGCGTATTCTGCTTTGATCCCTCTATGGCGGCGAGAATTTTATCTGTATTCTTTTCTTTTCCCAGAATGCCCTTTTCAATCAGTTCGTCTCTGTACTGATGCAGACGGTAAATATCCGGAATATTTCTGATATAATCCTGTTCCACCAGAGCGTTGATATACTTTGTCCCGAAGCTCTTGATATCCATGGCGTCCTTTCCCACAAAATACGCCAGTGTCCGTTTCAGCTGCGCCGGACAGGAAGGATTGTCACAGTAAATATCGCTGGTATCCTCGTCCCTTACCAGAGACGCGCCGCAGACCGGACAGCGCTCAGGAACCTGATATTCCTGATCTGTCCGCCTGACCACCCGGATAATGGCGGGAATGATCTCTCCCTGCTTTCTGCAGATGGCAGTACATCCCTCTGAAATCCCCATATTCCGTATAAAATCCGCGTTATGAAGCGTTGCCTTCTGGACATTTGTTCCGCAGAGACGCACCGGTTCCCTGAAGATAGCCCGGAAAGTCATTTTCCCGGTCCGTCCCACATTCACTTCAATTTTATCAATAACAACTTCCTTTTCCTCCGGCGGATACTTATAGGCAATATGTCCGGCAGAGTATTTGCTTCCGGCGGGGAAATCGGCCCGATATGCCACCTGGTCGATCTTGACCACCGCGCCGTCCAGATCATAGGCAAGATTCCCCCGCCCCTCGCCGATGGCGTCAATGGCCGCCAGAACCTGCTCCGGCGTCTCACAGAGCGTATGAGGGACACAGGCAACACCGTTTTTCTGTAAAATCTCCAGACCGCCGGTATGAGACTCCATCAGATCCGCGCCGTTCTCCCGGGCATCCTGCACATTGAAAACGAGCATCTTCAGTCCCCGCTTTTTCACAACTCTGGAATCCAGCTGACGGAGTGTTCCCGCCGCCAGATTTCTGGGATTTGCCGCGGTCTTTTTTCCCGCTTCTTCCTGCTGAGCGTTAAATTTTTCAAAATCCTCATGGGACATATAAACTTCCCCCCGCAGTTCCACATAGCCCGGAAGATCAATTTTTCTCCTGATGTCAGGAATCACAAGGGCATTCTGGGTCACATCCTCCCCTACCAGACCGTTTCCGCGGGTTTCCGCCAGTACGAGCTCTCCGTCCTGGTATCTCAGCGTCATACTCAGACCGTCAATTTTCTCTTCCACAGAAAAACGGGCGTCCGGATGCATCTTCTGCACATCCTCCACCCAGGCGGTCACTTCCTCTTTCGTAAATACATCCTGGATACTGAGCATGGGCACATTGTGGGTCACCTCCACCCCGGCCTCCCGCTTTGTGGTGCCTCCGATTTTCTGAGTCGGCGAATCCGGCGTCACCCACTCCGGATGCTCCTTCTCCAGCTTCTTCAGTTCCAGCATCAGCCGGTCATACTCATAATCGGTAATCTCCGGCTCATCCTGATTATAATAACGATCCATGTGATAATCTATAATCCGGATCAGTTCTTCATATCTTTTTTTCTCTTCCATGCAGCTCCCTCCGCAAAATCAGACTTTCTCTTATTTCTTCCGGGGCGCGCTGTACGAATCCCGGATGCTGCGGTACAGCTCCCGCTTCTCCCGGGGCGTCACATCCCGCCAGTTTCCTTCCTTCAGATCTCCCAGATAAATATTCATAATGCGCACCCGCACCAGCCGCGTTACCCGGTATCCGAACACCTGGCACATGCGCCGGATCTGTCGGTTATATCCCTGGGTCAGAATAATCGCAAACTGTTTTTTCCCTCTTTTTTCCACCTGACAGGGACGGGTCGTCACATTCAGCTCTTCCAGATACACGCCATTGCGCATCCCCTGCAGAAAGGCATCCGTTACCTCCCGGTCTACTGTGACCATATATTCCTTTTCATGGTAATTTCCCGCCCGCATCATCCGATTAACCAGATCTCCCTGATTCGTCAGAAGAATCAGTCCCTCCGAGTCCTTATCCAGACGTCCCATCGGATAAATACGCTTTGGATATTTTATGTAGTCAATAATATTATTCTTCTCTCTTTTTTCCGCTGTGCAGACAATTCCCCGGGGCTTATGGAAGGCGATAAGTATCTCTTCCTCCTCCGCCGCAACTGCCTTTCCGCAAAAAAACACCGTCTCTCCCGGCAGCACCCGGTCACCTGGTCCGGCAGTCCGCTCACCGATTTTCACATTTCCGGCTTCAATTTCCCGATCAGCCGCACGTCTGGAACAGACGCCGGCCTCACTGAGAAATTTGTTAATGCGAATTCCATTCTGCTGATTCTTTTCTTCCATCTTTAAACCTGTTACTTTCTTTTCACATAGCGATCCATTTTTTCTGAATTCGCTTCCTCAAAATCAATCATTTCCTTTGCCAGTTCCGTGGCATAAATCCCCGCATCTTTATATTTATGAATCGCCTTTTTCAATTCATCGGCTCCCCGCTGATTTCCCTTTTTGATCATATCCGCGACACGCGAAGTTTTATCCGAGACGGCTGTCTTCATTTTCACTGCCGTTTTCAGCATTCCCGAAGCCAGCGGATTCGGCTCTGCAGCTTCCTTCCCATCCTGTTTCAGGCGCTCACCGGCTTTCTGCTCAAACTCCCGCATCTTTCCTGCCTGAACATGCAGCTCATAAGCAAACTCTTCGTCATAGACATCCTTCAGCACCTGCTGAATCGCTTCACGCCCCATACTGGAATTCCTGCAGATCTCATGCAGCAGACGTTCCTCATCATTTTCACTCATCAAGATACCTCCTTTTTGTCAGTATCTCCGCAAATGAGCGCTTCTATGTGCCGCCGCTTCCTTTTGACGCTGGCAGAATTCTCCAAAATAAAAGGAACAGATATTCTGTTCCTTTTATTTTAAAAGCTTAATCGACGGGCTGCGCTGAGATATAATCAGCCCTGATATAGCCTTCAATATCTCCGGTCCGCACTCTCACCCATCCGTTGCTGGTAACCGCAATCTGCCGAACCTGAGCTCCTCTTGCAGCAGATGCAAGAACTGCGGAACTCTCATTGGGCTGCTGGCGGATATTAACTGTATCATTGACATATACCCACGCTCTGTTTTCCGTTTCCGTAACGGTATCTGTCTGCTGACCCTGATCCTGTGTCTGCTGGCTCTGCTGATCCTGATTCTGCTGCGCCTGTGTCTGCTGATCCTGTGTCTGCTGATCCTGTGTCTGCTGATTCTGCTGTTCCTGCTGAACCTGCTGCTGTGCCTCTTCCTCAGCCTTCTGCTGGGCAGCCTCGCGCTCAGCCGTCCAGGTGTTTACCGCATTGGCCAGTGTCTCTTCCACCATCGTCTTCAGAGCCGCGTCCGCCTGCAGCGCCTGGTCATAGTCTGTCTGCACACTGTTCTGGAGAGCAATCACATCATCTCCCGTCTGGTAATCCTGAATCATCTGAACAACTGTCTGATCCAGCGTATACTCCTGATACGTCAGATTAAAAGGACTGTAGGTATTATCCATATACAATTCTCCGTTGTCATCCGTTCTGACATAGAAGAAATCCATTCCCGGCGCAACGGTATTCACATCCTGATACTTTACGTTAAAAGTGACAGAAACAACATAGGATCCATCCTCTGATCCTGTCTTGGTGTAACAGGTAATATCCTGATACTCCTCTACATATTCGCTGTACATCTGAATATAACTCTTCTCATCATCTGACATGGGATACGCATACTGAAGAATCGAATCCGTATCGCCGTCAGCATAACAGGTATAATACGAAGTAATCAGCTCATTTACCTGCTCATTCTCATTCTTTTCATATTCCTGGGCAGACAGCGGCTGTTCACTGTTTTCCTCCGCCCTCTTATCCATGACCCGTCTGACTCCAAAAACCAAAAGGCAGATCGCCACAATAATTACAACAGCTCCGATAATAATAAAATGAAGATTCTTCTTTGCAATCTTCTGTACCTTCTCCACCTTGGCTGCCTCAGCGTCCACACTCCTGCGTCTGGTCTTTTTGCGGGAGAGCATCTCATCCTCAATCACCTCTCCCTCAGCCATCTTTGACTTGTCCCGCACTGACTCATGGGTGATGAACTCCAGATCCTCCTGTTCCGGAAGGGAAGCGTCCTCCGCTTCATCCGGTGAATTACTGCTCTCCGTCTCCGATACTTCCCCGGATGCGTCCTCCGCGCTCTTACTTTCTGTCTCCGTCTCTTCTTTATCTAAATCAAGCACATTCTTATTCTCTTCCTGCTCTTCTGTCGATTTCTTTTTCTCAAGATCTGACATATAATAACTCCTTTTCCGTCGGGCAGACTTCCGTCTGCACAAAGCCTTTGTTGTATATCCTGTCATACAGGCCCATCCTGTATTTATATTCGCGCAAACCATTTTATCATAATCATATCTGTTGCGCAAGAAGGCAGCCCTGTCGGAATTATAAAGAATTCCTAAATTAAATCCGGATTTTCTCTTTTCAATCCTTATTCCTTCTGCTACAATAGTTTCCATGCGGGTACACACGTGTCAACACACCTGTGTACTGAAGTTTCCGGCTCATGCGCCGTCCGTAAAATGCGGCGCCTTGCCATCTACATATTTTGTCACAGGGAGATGAGAAAATGGAAAAAGTAAAAGCATTTTTGAAAAGAAAAGATATTGAAATATCTCTGAAACGCTATTTCATCGACGCTCTGGGCGCCATGGCCCAGGGACTGTTCTGTACACTTCTGATCGGTACGATCATTAATACCATCGGACAGCAGGCCGGTATTCCCTACCTGGAAACCATCGGAGGCTTCGCAACCGCCATGTCCGGTCCTGCCATGGCCTGCGCCATCGGCTATGCTCTGAAATGTCCGCCTCTGGTGCTTTTTTCACTGATTGCTGTAGGAAGCGCCGCCAATGAACTGGGAGGCGCCGGAGGTCCCCTGGCGGTACTTGTCATCGCCATCATTGCTTCCGAGTGCGGAAAGGCAGTTTCCAAAGAAACCAAGATTGATATCCTGGTCACTCCGGCAGTAACCATTTTTGTGGGAGTCGCGCTCTCCACCCTGATCGCGCCCGCCATCGGGGCCGCTGCCAACTGGCTGGGAACCATTATTATGCACGCCACGGAACTGCAGCCCTTCTTCATGGGAATCGCCGTATCGGTACTGGTAGGAATCGCCCTGACGCTTCCGATCTCCTCCGCCGCAATCTGCGCGGCGCTGGGACTGACCGGCCTGGCCGGCGGAGCTGCCGTTGCCGGCTGCTGCGCCCAGATGATCGGTTTCGCTGTTATTTCATTTAAAGAAAACCGGTGGGGCGGTCTGGTTTCCCAGGGTATCGGCACCTCCATGCTGCAGATGGGAAACATCGTCAGAAATCCAAGGGTCTGGATCGCGCCGATTCTGGCCAGCGCCATTACCGGTCCTCTGGCCACCTGTGTGTTCCATCTGGAAATGAACGGGGAACCGGTATCCTCGGGAATGGGAACCTGCGGTCTGGTGGGGCAGATCGGTGTCTATACCGGATGGGTGGCGGACGGCAAAACCATCACTGCCTTTGACTGGATCGGACTGATCCTGATCTGTTTTATCCTTCCGGGTATCCTGAGCTGGATTTTCTATAAGGCTGAAAAGAAGCTTGGATGGGTAAAAGACGGAGATCTGAAGCTGAACTGATTCAGCTTCAGATCTCCAATGATATAATCTGATATTACTGTCTGTAAAGGCTGCAGCTGTCCCCTGTCTGATATTTTTCCAGTTCCTGTCTCACCTGCTCTACCCGCCGATGATTTTTTCCCGAAGCATTGATTCCGATCACAACATCATCGGATATGACAACGGAAGGGAACTGAAAATCGCAGAGATTCTGATCACTGCACACATTCACGGGGATTCCCTGTTCTTTACAGGCTTCATAAATTTGCCGGTTCAGTTCCGTATCGTCCGTCGCAGCGAAAACCAGATCTCTCCCGATCAGATCACTGAAATCAAAGGTTCTCTGAACAAGCCGAATCTGACTTTCTTCCTCCAGTTCACCGAAGGATTCTTCAAACCGGGGAGCAACCACCGTAATATGCTTCGCGAACCTCATCAGAATATGCACGCGGCGGGCCGCGATTTTACCGCCGCCCGCAAATAAAATGTTTTTTTCTGTCAAATCAACATACAAAGGGAAATACATGGTATCTCCTCTCACTTCTGAAAATAATTTCCGATCAGCTCCAGAACCCGCTCCAGCTCTCCGGATGTATGGGCCGCCGAAAGGAACATGGCCTCAAACTGAGCCGGGGCCAGATAGATTCCCGCATCCATCATATATCTGAAATAGTCTGCGTATCTGGCTGTATCTGAAGTCTTAGCCGTCTCATAATCCACCACCGGACAGTCTGTAAAGAAAATACTTCCCAGAGAACCGCAGTAATTTGCCACAGCCGTTCTTCCTGTTTCTTCCAGGATCTTTTTGATCTCTCCAAAAAACCATTTCCCCTTCTGATTTAACTCCGTGTAAATCTCCGGGTGATCCTTCAGAATCGTAAGCTGAGCGATTCCGGCCGCCATTGCCACCGGATTGCCGCTTAAGGTTCCGGCCTGATAAACCGGTCCCAAAGGCGATACACACTCCATAATTTCCCGTCTTCCGCCATAAGCGCCTACCGGCATTCCTCCGCCGATAATCTTTCCGTATGTCACCAGATCAGCATCTACGCCGAAATATCCCTGGGCTCCGGCAAAACTCAGGCGGAATCCGGTAATCACCTCGTCAAAAATCAGCGCGGCGCCATATCTGGTACACATTTCCCGAAGCGACTGCAGAAATCCTTCTTTCGGAGGAACCACACCCATATTGGCTCCCACCGGTTCCACAATCACTGCCGCGATCTCATTGGGAAATGCGTCAAACAGCTTCTGCACAGATGTCTCGTCATTGTAGACGGCAGACAGCGTATCCTGCGTACATCCCTTCGGAACTCCCGCACTGTCGGGAATTCCGGCTGTCATTACGCCGGATCCCGCCTGCACCAGGAGGGCATCAGAATGCCCGTGATAACAGCCGGTAAACTTTACGATCTTATCCCGTCCGGTATAGCCTCTGGCCGCCCGGATAGCGCTCATTACCGCCTCCGTTCCGGAATTCACCATGCGGACCATATCCACATTGGGAATATTTTCGCAGATCAGCTCCGCCATTTCCACTTCCCGCCGGGTGGCAGCTCCGTAGCTGAGACCCTTTTCGCAGGCTCGGATCACCGCTTCCCGCACCTCCGGATGATTATGTCCCAATATCATCGGTCCCCAGGAACCAACAAAATCAAGATAAACATTTCCGTCCTCATCCGTCATATACGCTCCGTCAGCGGACGCAATCATCCTGGGAGTCCCTCCCACGGAACCAAACGCCCGCACCGGACTGTTGACGCCGCCCGGAATTACTTTACATCCACGTCTGAATAACTCTTCTGATTTTGTCATCATCTTTCCCTACCCTATTTTTCCTTCTTTCATATATCCGGCAATCTCTTCCGCAAAATAGGTCAGATAAATATCACAGCCTGCGCGGAACGCGGAAACCGCCGTCTCACAGATAATCTTTTCCTCATCAATATAACCAAGCTGCGCTCCCGCCTTAATCATGGCATACTCGCCGCTGACGCTGTAGGAAGCCACCGGAACATGAACTTCATTTTTGATCCTGGCTACCATATCCAGGTAAGACATGGCCGGCTTTACCATTATAATATCCGCGCCTTCTTCCACGTCCAGAAGCGCCTCCTTAACGCCTTCCCGGCTGTTATGGTAATCCATCTGATAGCTTTTCCGGTCTCCAAAGGAAGGAGCGGAACCAGCCGCCTCCCGGAAAGGACCGTAAAATGCCGATGCATACTTCACAGCATAGGACATAATCGGCGTATTGATATGTCCGTGAGCATCCAGGGTTTCCCGGATCGCAGCCACACGGCCGTCCATCATATCTGAAGGGGCCACCATATCCGCACCGGCCTCCACATGGGAAAGCGCCGTCTGCGCCAGCAGTTTCAGCGTCTCATCGTTATCCACCTCATGGCCGCAGAGCACGCCGCAGTGGCCATGGGATGTATATTCGCACATACACACATCTGTAATCAGATACAGATCCGGAAATTCCGCTTTTGCCCGCCGGAGCGCCTGCTGTACAATACCGTTTTCGTCATAGGCTCCGCTGCCCTTTTCGTCTTTCTTATCAGGGATTCCGAAAAACATCACACTGCCGACGCCGGCCTTCAGCAGAGACTCCAGCTTCCGTCCCATGGTATCCACACTGTACCGGTACTGTCCCGGCATTGCCGGAATCTCCTCCACAATTCCGGATCCCTCCCGGACAAAGATCGGATAAATCAGCGACGAAGGATCCACCCGCGTCTCCCGCACCATTTTTCTCAGATTTTCTCCATACCGCAGCCTTCTCGGCCTGATTTTCAACTCCATATATACCTCCTGTTATGAACCCTGTTCCTCTTTATGCGCCTTCACCAGACACTGAATCAGACTGTCCTCATCCGCGGCTTCAGCCATCCAGGTGCGCATGCCGAACTCATCCGCAGTCTGACGTGTCTGAGCGCCGATGCAGATGGCCTTTACCGCTGTCAGATCAGCTCCCGCCGCTGCCTGAGCAAATCCCCTGACTGTCGAGGAACTGGTAAACATCACATAATCGGTCTCCCCGCTCTCCAGCTCCTTTTTCCAGTCAGCCGAAGATGATTCAGCAAAAACCGTATCATAAAGCGGAATATCATCTGTCTCTATTTCAGCAAGCGCCTGAATCAGCTCCCGGCCGCCTGCCGCCGCCCGCGGAATCAGAATCCGGTCTCCCGGACGGGCTGCCGCCGCCAGCGCTTCTCCAAGATGAGCGCCGTCAAAAATCTCCGGCACCAGATCCGGATACAGGCCCCGCTTCTCCAGTTCTCTGGCAGAACCTCTTCCGATCACCGCGATCCGGATCTGGCCGAGAGCTCTCACATCCAGTCTGACCGCCTTCATCTCCTCAAAGAAAATCCGCACTCCGGCAGGGCTGGTAAAGACCAGCCACTGATAACTTCCGAGATTTTCCAGCGCCCGGATCAGCCGTACATTATTTTCCCTCTTTACGGTGCGGATCGCAGGACATTCCATAACTTCCGCTCCCAATGCCCGAAGCTTCGCCGCCGTCCGGACAGCCATCTCCCCCGGACGGGTCAGGGCCACCTTCACACCTCCCAGCGGCAGTTTTTCATACCAGGAAAACTCTTCCGCCAGCTCACATACTTTACCCACAACAATAATCGCCGGGGTCTGTGCTCCCTGTTTTTTCACTTCCTCCTCCAGAGTAGAAACAGTGGCGGTGATCCGCCGCTGATGAGCGGTCGTTCCACGAATCAAAAGAGCCGTCGGCATCTGCGGATCCATTCCCGCCTCCAGAAGTCCCCTGCAGATATCTCCCAGGGCGGTAACTCCCATCAGGAACACCAGAGTCCCCCCTGTGCGGACCAGCGCGTCAAAATCAATATCATAATCCATTCCCGCCCGTTTATGCCCCGTAATAATATGTAAAGAAGAACACATATCCCGGTGTGTCACCGGTATCCCCTGATAGGCAGGCACTGAAATGGCAGAAGTAATTCCCGGAACAATCTCAAAGGGAATCCCATGCTTTACCAACTCTTCCGCCTCTTCTCCGCCTCTTCCGAACAGGAAAGGATCTCCTCCCTTCAGACGAACCACCTTTCTGCCCTGGAGCGCCTCCTGCACCAGCAGTTTACTGATCTGCTCCTGAGGCATCGTATGATGGGAAGAACGTTTTCCCACATTGATCTGTCTGGCAGTTTCCGGAATCATGGACAGAATGCCCTGACCGACCAGAGCATCGTATACCACAACCTCCGCCTGTTCCAGCACCTGCTTTCCTTTCAGTGTAAACAGTCCGGGATCCGAGGGCCCCGCCCCCACCAGCCAGACCTTTCCCTGTCTTTGATTTTCCATTATCTTCTTCTCCGATCTCTCTTTTCTATAAAGAATCCATTCGAAACAAACCCCGTCCGGAGTCTGTATCTGTGCCTTCAGATATCTTTCACACTTCAGAACCCAGAAAACGCTCCGCCAGACGAATGCCGGCCAGCTCCGGATCATCTGTCGTTCCACTCTCCCGTCCCTCAGAAAGCCGTCCTGAGCTCTCATCAAAATACATGCCGCAGAGAGTCAGACATTCTCCCTCTGTGCAGGCATAAGCCGCTACCGGAGTCGAACAGTCGCCTCCCAGTCTGCGCACAAACGCCCGTTCTGCCAGAGCGCAGGCTTTTGCGGAAGGATCTGTATATCCTTCCAGAAAACCATAATCTTCTCCGGCTCTTCCCTGTACTGCCAGAATCGCCTGGCCGGCCGCGGGAATCATCTCTTCCACAGAAAAATAACGGCTGATCCGGCGCTCCAGCCCCAGCCGCTTCAGACCGGCCGCCGCGAGAATCGTAGCTGAAAACTGTCCCTCATCCAGCTTCCGCAGACGGGTCTGCACGTTTCCCCGAATCGTTGCAAAATGAGCCTGGGGATACAGCCGCTGAAACTGAATCATTCTCCGCCTGCTGGAACATCCCACCGGCTTTGAAAAGTCAATCTCTGTCTTTCCTTCCGGCAGCACCAGCACATCCCTCGGATCTTCCCGGCGGGAGAATCCGATCAGCGGAAGCTCCTCCGGCAATTTCATGGGAACATCCTTTAAACTGTGAACCGAAAGATCTGACTGCCGTTCCGCCAGAGCCCGGTCAAGCTCCTTCACAAACAGTCCCTTTCCTCCGATCTTTTCCAACGCCTGGTTCAGAATCCGGTCCCCGGTGGTTTTCATTGTCAGAATCTCCACCTTCAGTTCCGGATGCCGCTCCCGGATATAATTTCTGACCATTTCAGACTGAACAACCGCAAGTACGCTCTCACGGCTGCCAATCACAACTTTCTTCTCCATGTCCGCCTCCATTCAGGGCCTCTGATAAATATCATCCATGCTGTCCAGACATTGCCGGAAAACATTCTGTTCCAGTCCGTCCCTCAGTCCGAACAGCATCTTATTCATTGTCTTTACAGCTGCCGTTCCGATATCCTCCCGCAGCTGCTCCCTGCATTTCTCATCCACCGGAAGTTCTCTCAGCTTCTTTATCAGCCGCTTTTGAAGATCCTCCGCGATTTCTGCCTTGAGCTTTCCGATGAGAGGCATCACATCCACACAGTTATACCAGGAAAAAAACTCTTCCATCTGCTCTTCCATCAGAGCCTCCGCCCGGCGGATCGCCATTTTCTGCTCCTCACTGTGGGCCTCTTCACGAAAACAGTCAATGTCATACAGACGCACCCCGGGCAGATTTTTTATATTGGGATCAATATCCCGGGGAACCGCCAGATCAATGAAAACAGCAGGTTTTCGCAGACATTCCCTCACCAGCTCCTCTGTCAGAGTATAGTTGGGACTGACCGTGGCGCTGACCACACAGTCGCAGGAAGGCAGAAGTTCCATTCTCCGTCCGTAATCAATCCGGCTGCAGTCTCTCGGGATCTCCACCACACCGCTGCGGTACTGCCGGACCGTCACCGTCACATGAGCCCCCTCTTCCTTTAAAAGAGTAGCCGTAAGCTTTCCCATAACGCCGTTTCCAATCACCATACAGGTCTTTCCGGCAAAAGAAAAGCCAACCTCCTTCAGCTGCCGGACGGCAGTATGTACCACAGACTGATCTGTGGCCGGAAGCTCCACCTCCGTCTTTATCTTTTTTGCCGCAGTCACCGCCTGCCGGAACAAAGTCTCCAGCACATGATCTGCTGCATAATTTTCTCTGGAAAAAGCCAGCGCTTCCCCGACCTGAGTCAGGATCTGATCCTCTCCCAGAATCCGGGACTCCAGTCCGGCTGCCAGACGGAACAGATGCTCCGCCGCCTCTTTCTCTCTTCGAAAAACAAAATAACTTCTGTAGATTTCCGGTGGAACCTGCCGGATACTGCAGAGAATCTCATACAGATCTCCTTCCCAGTCTCCTTCCGTGGAAATCCAGAGTTCCATTCGATTGCACGTAGAAAGCAGAACGCATCCCGCCACTCCCGGCACCGTTTTCATATATTCCAGAAGTTCTCTTGTACTTTTTTTTGTAAACGAAAAAATCATACGGATATCAATCTCAGCCACACTGTGATCGATTCCGACCATCTCAATCCCCATCCACGCTCTCCTTTTCCTTTGTGTTCAGACAGAACAGTCTTTTATTTCTGCTCCCCGTTCAGCTCATCCACAGCCTCCCGCAGGTGCTCCAGCAAAATTCTCCGGATCCCGGTGTATTCACCCAGCCCGCGCAGAACACACTCCACCTGATAACCTTCCGCCAGGAAATAACTTCTCCAGGAATCCTCTTCTTCTCCTGCCAGATCATTGGTCGCATGATCTCCTGCCACTATCAGGAACGGAGCCAGAATCACTTTCTTCGGATTCTGCGCCCGCACACAGGCAGAAACAGACTCCAGAGACGGCCAGGCTTCCACTGTTCCAATATGAACATTCTGATATCCCAGCTCCCGCAGCCTGTAATTCAGAGCCGCGTAAACAAAATTGGCATAGTGAAGGGAACCGTGCCCCATCAGAACCAGAGCCTCATCCTCCGCAGCCGGAATCTCCTTCACCAGCTCCTGCAAAACCTGGTCACAGTCTGTCAGATCTGTCAGCAGGGGCTTCCCTACGGAAATCCTGTCAAACTGTTCCCGCATATCGGAAATTTCACCATACAGCTTCCAGTATTCAAAACCGTTCATCATATGCGTGGGCTGCACGGCAATCCGGGAAATGCCATCCCGCTTCATCATCTCCAGCGCCTGCCCAACACCGGGGATCTCAATTCCGTCCCGCTCTTTTATTTTTTTCCGAACCATACCGCTGGTCCATGCCCGATACAGAGGCCAGTCGGGATATGCCTCCTGCATCTCCTTTTCAATCACATCCAGCGTCTTTCTTCTCGTATCTTCATAACTGGTTCCAAAGCTGACTGCCAGAACCGCTGCTTTTTTCTCTTTCATAAACCCTCCGGGAAATTTAGTTGTACAATTATACATTGTACCTTAATCTGCGCACAAAGAAAAGCCTAATTTCCGTCAATTATCCGGATTTGGATTCAGGGAATAAAAAAGCCCCGAAAACACTGTACTCCAGGTGTCTCCGGGGATCTGTTTCTATGCAACTGGCGGGAATCGAACCCACATTACAGGAGTCGGAGTCCTGCGTTCTATCCGTTAGACTACAGTTGCCTGCGCATGCGCAAGAATTATATTATCACAATCCTTCTCATATGGCAAGAAAAAATTTTAAAAGCTGCTGATAAGCGTAAACACCCCGCTGCTCAGCAAAGCCATAATCAGCCCTGATACCATATTCCCGCAAAATACGCTGATGATAATACTCCGGGGTTTTAAATTGATAACTCCCGCAATAATAGAGCCTGTCCAGGTGCCCGTGCCGGGAATCGGCACGGCAACATAGGCGAAAATTGCCAGCGGTCCAAACTTCTGAATCTTCTCTCTGTTCTTACCTGTAATCTTGTCTATCCAGCCGATAAATCGCTTCAGCAAATTCCGCGCTTTACAGAAACGGTAAAACCAGTTGGTCACAAAAGCCAGAAAACAAACGACGATTCCGCTTCCAAGCAGCGCGGCAACATAAGCCAGCCGCACGTCAAGTCCCAGCGCTATGCCGAAGGGAATCGCCCCCTTCACTTCAACAGCCGGGACCATGGAAACCAGAAATGTGTAAATAAATCTTCTCAGTACAAGCATAAACTACCTCTGCTTTCAGATTCTCTTTTGAATTATTTTAAACAGTTTTTTCTGTATTACTAATATAATTCATTTTTTTTACATCTGCAATCAGATTCATATATTCTTAAGGAAACAGTAAGAGAATCCCACGCAAATTGAGAATTTTCATCATTAACAGGCTGCCGTCCTGAAAAATGGTTCATAAAAAAAGCTCCGGAAATTATTCCGGAGCAGCGCCGCAAGTCTTATCGATTCTTCGGCGGCAGAACCGCATTGATAATTAACGCGATCCAGGAAAAGAAAATACTCAGCACCACCCATGCCGCAACACTTCTTCCCTTTCTCTGTGCTATCATGATGTTCAACACCAGACACACAATCCAGATAATCAGGCCGATAATCAAACCAACGATATAGGCCGCTCCAAATAACAGCATACTCACACCTCCCTCCCCGTGGGGACAAAACTCAATTTCCCATTTATCTGCAGAGTTCCAGAATCTCCTCCGCAATCATTTCCGGAGTCTTATCATCTGTGGAAACTCTTACATCACAGGCTGACTCGTAAGCGGCCCGCCGCTTATCCATCAACTGTGCAATGTACGCAACATTCATATGGCCGTTCAGAATCGGCCTCTCTCTGCCATACCGTACCCGGCGAAATACCGTCTCCGGCGTGGCTGTCAAAAGCACAATTTTCCCGCTGTTCTTCATGATCTCCACATTCTCCGGGCGAAGCACGGTTCCTCCGCCGCAGGAGATCACAGCCGGAGCCCGGGCAGAGAGCGTCCGCAGCATCTGCGTTTCCTTTTCCCGAAAATACGCTTCCCCGAAACGTTCAAACATCTCGGGAATACGCATCCCGGACTCTCTGACAATCGCCTGATCCATATCAATTTCTCTGACCTTAAGCAGATTCTTAAGCCTTCTCGAAACGGTACTCTTCCCCGTTCCCATAAAACCGATCAGAAATATGTGCTGTTTCATCTTCCAGTGTCTCTCAGACTGCAATTTATCCTCACCCTTTGTTTCAAATCTTTGCGGAATTCTCCTGACACATGCTCTCATGAAGAGCATCCAGGACAGCCGTCAGACGCTCCATCTGCATCTGTCCGGGAGCAGAAACCGCTCCGTCCGCCCCGAAAGTAATGCAGGAGCCGAAAACTTCTCCCGCCACCCGGCTGATTACGCCAAGTCCTCCCATGGACATTGTCACCAGGGGAAGGGACGGATACTTCCTTTTTATATCATTCGTCACCTTCAAAAGCCGGATCACATCATCCGCATCCCGGGGCATCACCGCCAGCTTCGCCACATCTGCTCCGCCCTGCTGCATCTGATCCAGCAGCATATGTAATATACGGTCATCCGGCGTCCCGTCAAAATCATGATGGGATGCGATCACATGCACTCCCATCCGCTGAAAACGGCGGATCTCCTTTTCCGGCCGGGCCGCCTCAAAAAACTCCAGATCAATCAGATCCATACAGCCGCTTTTTGCGGCGATCTCATTCAGATACAGAATCTGTTTTTCCGGAAGCGTTCCCTTTCCGCCCTGCTTCTTCGTACGGAACGTAAACAACATGACGGTTTCCTGTACCAGCGGCCGGATCTGTTCCAGCACCTGCCGCACCCGGTCCGGCTCCGCCGCGCCGGAGAAACAATCCGCGCGCCACTCAATCATCTGAACTTTTTTCTCCGTCAGCCTGCGGATCTTCTCCACAATATCTTCTGATTCATATTCTGTTACCGGGACACAGACCACCGGGCGTTCCCCGCCGATCATCTGCCCCTTTACCTCAAACGGTTTCTGCATAACTCCGCCTCTTTTCTGGATACCCGGAACGGATACCGGTGTCTCTATGCTCCCAGTATATAATATTCGCGGAAAAGCCGCAAGTCATTGCTTGAAAACATCTGACATCCGGCGCTTATTGTCACTCCGTTCGTGTGATACTATAATAATATCTTATGCATGGCGGAAACAGGGGGGGGAGATAGTTTTCAAATAAAAAAATTGACTTTATTTCTTCCTCGTTTTATCATATTTTCTGAAAACACACGAAAGGACAGGATTTATGGAGATTACAGGTAAAACCCGACTCACGGGACTCATCGGCAGTCCTGTAGCGCACAGCATTTCCCCGCAGATGCACAACGAAGCATTCCGGCAGCTAGGGCTGGACTATGTCTATCTGGCTTTTGATCTGGGACATTCGGATCTTCGCAAAGCAGTGGAGGGACTGCGTGAAATCGGCATCCGGGGATTTAATGTTACGATGCCCTACAAGGTTCCCATACTGGAACTGATGGACAGTCTGACGCCGGCCGCCCGCATCGCAGGAGCCTGCAATACGGTAATTGCACAAGATGGAAAAATGACCGGACATACGACTGACGGCATCGGATTCATGCAGTCGGTCATCGACGCGGGATATGATATTATCGGGAAAAAAATGACGATCCTGGGCGCCGGAGGAGCAGCCACCGCAATTATTACTCAGGCCGCGCTGGACGGAGTCACCGATATTGATATTTTTCGCCGGAACCGTCCGGAAGCTTTTTCGACCACAGAAACCTTCGCCAAAACAGTAGAGAACAGTACTCCCTGCCGGGTTCATGTTTATGATATCTCAGATACCCGTCAGCTGAAAGAAAGTCTGGATTCCAGCGCAATTCTGGTCAATGCCACCAATGTGGGGATGGCGCCCAACGAACAGGACTGCCCTATCGGCGACGCTTCTCTCCTGCATCCGGAGCTTATTGTGGGCGATATCATTTATAATCCCCGCAAAACCCGTTTGTATCAGATGGCAGAGTCCGCGGGATGTCCCGTCTTCAACGGCATGTACATGCTGCTTTTCCAGGGAGCCGCTTCATTTGAATGCTGGACCGGACAGAAAATGCCTGTAGAAATCATAAGAAAGAAATACTTTTCATAACATACCACGCAAAAGAAAGAAGGTACAACCATGAGTTTCACATATTTAAATGAACTGCCCACGCCGGAGCAGATCAAACAGGAATTTCCTTTATCAGATGATCTGAAGGCTGTAAAAAGCGCCAGAGATGCTGAAATCAGCGCTGTTTTAAAAGGTGAGTCCGATAAATTTCTGGTAATTATCGGTCCCTGCTCTGCTGACAATGAAACATCTGTCATGGACTACATCCATCGGCTGGCAAGGGTCAATGAACAGACCAGAGATAAACTGATCCTGATTCCCCGCATCTACACCAACAAGCCCCGCACAACCGGAGAAGGATACAAGGGAATTGCCACTCAGCCAGATCCGGAGGCAAAACCGGATATGATTGCCGGTCTGATTGCGGTGCGCAAGCTTCACCTGCGCGCGATCCAGGAGACGGGACTTTCTCCGGCAGATGAGATGCTCTATCCGGAAAACTGGGATTATATTGACGATCTTCTGTCTTATGTGGCCATCGGCGCCCGCTCTGTGGAAGATCAGCAGCACCGTCTCACAGTCAGCGGTTTTGATGTGGCCAGCGGCATGAAAAATCCTACCAGCGGCGATTTTTCCGTTATGCTGAACTCGGTCTACGCAGCTCAGCATCCACACCATTTTGTACACCGGGGCTGGGAAACAGATACCAGCGGAAACCCTCTGGCCCACGTTGTCCTGCGGGGCGCAGTAAACAAACGCGGGGTTGCCAGCCCGAACTACCACTACGAAGACCTGATCCGGCTTAATGAGATGTATCAGGAAATGAATCTGGTTAATCCCGCCTGCGTGGTAGATGCCAACCACTCCAATTCCAACAAAAAATATCTGGAACAGATCCGCATTGTGGATGAAGTCCTGCATAACCGCAGAATTTCCGATGACATCCGCGCTCTGGTAAAAGGCGTTATGATCGAGAGCTACATAGAACCGGGAAATCAGAAAATCGGTTCTCACATTTACGGCAAATCCATCACAGATCCCTGCCTGGGCTGGGAAGACTCAGAAAAGCTGCTCTACGATATTGCAGATCTGGTATAAAGAAGGGAAGAAATATGCGCACAACGGGAATCATCGCCGAATATAATCCTTTTCACAGCGGACATCAATACCATATAGAAGAAACGCGAAGAAAAACCGGCGCTGATTTCCTCATCACCGCCATCAGCGGAGACTTTGTCCAGCGGGGCGCCCCGGCCATTCTGGATAAATACGAACGGACCAGAATGGCTCTGGAAGGCGGCGCTGATCTTGTGCTGGAGCTGCCTGTCACCGCCGCGGTCTCCAGCGCGGAGGGCTTCGCCTCCGGAGGCGTATGCCTGTTTGAAAAACTGGGAGTGACTGACGCCATAAGTTTCGGCTGCGAGGATGTCTGCAGTGATTCTCTGTTTACCCGGACTGCCCGGATTCTGGCGGAGGAACCTGGAGAATATAAACAGAAGCTTGCTTCCTGCCTGAAACAGGGAATGAGCTTCCCCAAAGCCCGGGAGACAGCGCTTCTCTCCTGCATGGAACCGGAAAACGGGCAGGAGTCTGAACAGGTGTCCCGTCTCATCTCCAGCCCCAACAATATTCTCGGGCTGGAATATCAGAAGGCCATCTTAAAATACGGCTCCCGGATAGAGGTCTGCCGCATCTGCCGCCGGGGCAGCGGCTACAACAGCGCCGAGCTGTCCTCATCTCTGTCCTCCGCCACAGCAATCCGAAACCATCTGCTGAACCGGGAGATCCCGCCCCGAAAACAGGCTGCCGATCTCAATGGCCAGGTACCTTCCCGCATCCTTCCGAATCTTCTTGCCGCAGGCCGGGAAAACCGTTTTCTCCGGGAAAACGACTTCTCCGACCTTCTTTTTTATGTGATTCAGGAAAAAAAGGATATGCTCGACTGCTTCGGTTCACCGAACAGCGGCCTTGCCTGGCGTACTGCAAATCATCTGGAAAATTTTGAAAGCTGGGAACAGTTTATTCTGCTGGTAAAATCCAAAAACCAGACCTATACAGGCATCAGCCGGTATTTCACGCAGATTCTGCTGAATATCCGCCGGGAAGATCTGCTCCTGGCCCAACGATATCAGTATTCACCCTATGCCCGCATACTGGGCTTCCGCAGATCTGCCGCACCGCTTCTGAAAGAAATCCGCGCAAAGAGCCGGATTCCCGTCCTGATGCAGCTGGCCGGAGATTCGGCCGGTCTGGATGCAGACTGCCGGAGACTGCTGCAGCTCGATGTTTCCGCCGCTGCCCTTTATAACCGCATCCTTTTTTCAAAATCCGGCTGCCGGCTCAAATCTGACTACCGCCATCCCCTGATATTACTGTAATGTCTCCTGCACGCTTCGGATTGAAACAGCAAAGCTCCGGATCCGAAGCGCCCGGGATCCGCTTTAAAACTTTACTGTCCTGAATTGTTTTTTCTCTTTTATTTCATATTTTGAAAGTTTTCACGTCATTTTCCCGATGTTTTTTCTGTAAAATGAATTATTTCAATTCAAATCCTGCATTTTTAATCGTTATTTTCTTAACAGGCTGAATTTTTACGATACATTATGCATTTTTCAAATTTTCTGCTTGCATTTTTTTGACAAATTCCATATACTGTTATTATGTTCAATCAGCATAACATTATGCATAATATATGATGTTTGGCTTTTTGCTAACAGAAAGGGGAATTTTATGAGCACTAACGTACAGATCAAACCGTTTAAAAAAGTGCTGGTCGCCAACCGCGGGGAGATTGCCATCCGGGTTTTCCGGGCTTTAAACGAGCTGGGAATCCAGACCGTCAGCATCTTTTCCAAGGAAGACAAATACGCACTCTTCCATTCCAAAGCGGATGAGTCCTATCCGCTGAACCCGGACAAAGGTCCCATCGATGCCTATCTGGACATCGACACCATTATTCGAATCGCACTTGCGGCTAATGTAGACGCCATCCATCCCGGATACGGCTTTCTTTCCGAGAATCCCGATTTTGTAGATGCCTGTGAGAAAAACGGAATTGTCTTTATCGGTCCCTCCAGCGATATCATGAACGCCATGGGAGACAAGATTTCTTCCAAAAAAATGGCTATCGCCGCACAGGTACCGATCATTCCCGGTGTGGACTACGCTATCAAGGATGTGGAAACCGCGAAAAAAATCGCCGGAGAAGTCGGATTTCCGATTATGTTAAAAGCCAGCAACGGCGGCGGCGGACGCGGTATGCGTATTGTGGACACCATGGAAGATCTGGAGAAGGAATTCAATGAGGCCAAAAATGAATCCAAAAAAGCCTTCGGCGATGACAAGATCTTTATTGAAAAATATCTGCGGGGACCGAAGCACATCGAGGTGCAGGTTCTGGGAGATAATTATGGAAATGTTGTTCATCTCTTTGACCGCGACTGCTCCGTACAGCGCCGTCATCAGAAAGTCGTAGAATACGCTCCCGCATTCTCTATTCCGGACGAGACAAGACAGATTATCTTTGATTCCGCTGTCCGTCTGGCAAAACAGGTAGGTTACCGCAATGCCGGCACACTGGAGTTCCTGGTAGACGCGGACAACAACCCTTACTTTATTGAGATGAATCCCCGTATCCAGGTAGAGCACACGGTGACCGAGATGGTGACCGGCATCGATCTGGTACAGTCCCAGATTCTTGTAGCTGAGGGATATCCGCTGGATTCTGAGGAAATCAGCATCAAGTCCCAGGAGGATATTCACTGCAGCGGATATTCCATCCAGACCCGTGTCACCACCGAAGATCCCGCCAACAACTTCCTTCCGGATACCGGCGAGATTACAGTTTACCGTTCCGGCTCCGGAAACGGTATTCGTCTGGACGGAGGAAACGCTTATACAGGCGCTGTGGTTTCCCCCTTCTATGACAGTCTTCTGGTAAAGGCGATCTCCTACGACCGCACTTTTGCCGGCGCTGTCCGGAAATCCATCCGCGCCCTGACAGAAATGCGTATCCGCGGCATTAAAACAAATATCCCGTTCCTGATTAATGTACTGAACCATCCCACATTTGTCAGCGGGCAATGCTATACGACCTTTATTGAGGAATCTCCCGAGCTGTTCAAGCTGAACATCAGCCAGGACCGCGCCACAAAGATTATCGAGTTCCTGGGCGACCGTATTGTGAACTCCGGCGTGGAGAATAAGCCTTTCTATGAAAACCGCGTTCTCCCGAAATACGACAAAACAAAACCGGTTTACGGCGCCAGAGATGAATTCCTGAAACTGGGCGCGAAAGGATTTACGCAGAAGATCCTGGGTGAAAAGAAGCTGTACGTTACCGATACTACTATGCGTGACGCTCAGCAGTCTCTGATCGCCACCCGTATGCGAAGCAAGGATCTGTGCGGAGCCGCCTACGCAACCAATGCCTTTATGCAGAACGCCTTTTCCGTTGAGGCCTGGGGCGGAGCTACATATGACACTGCCTACCGCTTCTTAAAGGAATCTCCCTGGAAACGTCTGGAGCTTCTGCGGGAGCGTATGCCGAACACTCTGATCCAGATGCTGCTGCGCGCCTCCAATGCGGTCGGATACAGCAACTATCCGGACAACGTAGTAAAAGAGTTTATCCATGTATCCGCAGAGCACGGCATTGACGTCTTCCGTGTCTTTGACAGCCTGAACTGGGTGGAAAATATGAAGATGCCCATCGAGGAATGCTTAAAGACAGGCAAAATCGTGGAAGGCTCCATCTGCTATACCGGAGATATCACAAGCCCCGATGAGACAAAATATACACTGGATTACTACGTCAATATGGCCCTTGAACTGGAAAAACAGGGATGTCATATTATCGCGATCAAAGATATGGCGGCGCTGCTGAAACCCCGTGCGGCAAAAGAGCTGGTAACCGCTCTGAAGGCAGAGCTTTCCGTTCCGGTTCATCTGCACACCCACGACTCCACCGGAAACGGCGTCAGCACCGTGCTGATGGCTGCCGAAGCCGGCGTAGATATCGTGGATCTGGCAATTGAGTCCATGTCTTCCATGACCAGCCAGCCTTCCATGAACGCTGTTGTTGAGGCGCTGCGGGGAAGCAAACGGGATACGGGACTTGACTTTGAAGAGCTGAGTGAATTAAGCCGCTACTACGGCCGTATCCGCAAGGTTTACGAGCAGTTTGAAAGCGATATGAAATCTCCCAACACGGAAATTTACAAATACGAGATCCCCGGCGGCCAGTATTCCAACCTTCTGGCTCAGGTATCCAGTATGGGATCTCCCGAGGATTTCGAGGCAATCAAAGCGCTCTACAAAGACGCCAATGATCTGCTTGGAAATATTGTAAAGGTAACACCGACCTCCAAAGCGGTTGGCGATCTGGCCATTTTCATGTACAAGAACGGCCTGACCAAGGAAAATATCCTCACTGCGGGCGCGGGACTCTCCTACCCTGACTCCGTTGTTTCCTACTTCCAGGGAATGATGGGCCAGCCCTACGGCGGCTTCCCGAAAGAGCTGCAGAAAATCGTATTAAAGGATATTGAGCCGCTGACAGACCGCCCCGGAAAGACTCTCCCTCCGGAAGATTTCGAGGCAATCAAACAGCATCTGATCGAGAAATACAACTACGGCGACAAGTCCGAAGAAGTCATGCGTCAGAAGGCAATCAGCTATGCCCTCTATCCGAAGGTATACGAGGATTACTGTGAGCATTTTGAAATGTACAACGACGTAACCAGACTGGAGAGCCACGTTTACTTCTACGGTCTGAGAAAGAATGAGGAAACTTATCTGCCGCTGGGCGAGGGCAAACGTCTTTCCATCAAATATCTGGAAATGAGCGATCCTGACAAAAACGGCATCCGTGTTCTTACTTTTGCCGTCAACGGCATGCTGCGTACCGTCAAGATCCAGGACAAGAATCTGGAGGTAAAGGCGGACAGCCGTCTGAAAGCCGACAAGCACAATCCTCAGCATCTGGGATCTTCCATCCCCGGTACTGTCGGAAAGGTCCTTGTAAAAGAAGGCGACGCAGTAACTGTAAATATGCCGCTGATGACCGTCGAGGCCATGAAGATGGAAACCACCGTTGTCTCCAAAGTGGCCGGAACCGTAGACAAGATCTACGTACAGCAGGGTGACTCAGTATCCCAGGATGACCTGCTGATCTCCTTCCACCTGGCAAAAAACGAGGATGAGGAAAACAAAGAAACAGAATAAGTTCTTATAAAAAACAGGGAGCGCTGTTCCGTTATCGTTCACCGATACGGGAACAGCGCTCCCTTAGTCATCATATAATCCGCTTTAATTCTCCCCGGTTCATTTCATAAACCTCATCGCACAGACTCTCAATATCCTGCCTGTTATGACTGGCAAACAAAAGTGTCCTGCCCTCCTCTCTGAATTTCAGAAACAATTCCCTCATCTGTTCCATCCCCTCCTGATCCAGCCCGTTCATGGGTTCGTCCAGAATCAGGATATCCTGGTCTTCCATGGTTGCCTGGGCGATAGCCAGACGCTGCTTCATTCCCAGAGAATACTTCCCCACAGGCTTTCCGGAATCAGGATCCAGTCCCACCTGCTCCATCGCCTGCCGCAGATGTTCACGATCCGGCTTATGATTCAGCCGGTACAGGAAATCCAGATTTTTCAGCCCGCTGTACTGCTTCAGAAAGGCAGGTTCCTCAATAATAATCCCCGCATTCCGGATCATATCCACATCCACACCGATTTTCTGATCCCGCACCAGAATACTGCCTTCATCCACACGATAATATCCGCAGATACACTTAAAGAGAACAGACTTTCCGGATCCGTTATAGCCGACAATTCCGTAAATTTTCCCGCTTTCACAGGATAACGATACATCATGGAGCACCTGCTGCTTTTTAAAACTCTTACTGATATGATTTACTTCTATAACTTTTGCCACTGCTATTCCTCCTGATTATTCCACTCTACTTTCGCTACCCGAAGCTGCCCTGCCAGAACCAGCACAAGAATAATCAGCAGGAATCCGGCAGCCATGTAAATGAAATCGGGCTTTGACAGGTCATACCCGACTCTCCAGTTGGTCATTTCTATCCAGGAAAACGGGGAAAAATAAAGTCCCGCATAATTCAGCCATCCGATAACGCTGGGAAGGAACAATACTGCAATCGCCACTATGTAAGCGATAATCCTGCGGCTGAACAGTCCGACCACATACAGCAGAAGCCCCAGCACATAGAAAGCCGCAAAATCCAGCAGAAACTGTATCACCAGAACCTGCAGCGGCGAAAACTGATTCAGAATGGCCGAATCTACCGCAAAGACACCGCCAAACGCCGCCCCGTCCACAGACATTGTGCGAAGGACGCTGCCCCATTCATTTGTCAGAGATGCTGCCGGAAGATCTGCAATCATGCAGATCACATTCAGCAAAATCGTAAGAAACAGACTGCTCCAGAGCAGATAAAGAATGTTTTTCATCCCCCAACGTCCTCTTCCCATGCGCTGCAGGGCAAACATCTCTTCCCGCTCCATAAAGGGCGCGTTGGAATAGAAACACAGTCCTGCCAGACGTATAATTTTCATAAAATAGGCGTTTGTCTGCAAAAACGGCAGGATCACGATACTGTCCCGCAGTCCCTGTTCCACCACGTATCCCCGATAAACAGATACAATATCCTCAACAATCAGGATCCAGATAATCAGGACAGTCAGAAAACGCAGCGACCGGATCTGCCGGAATAAATAGGAAATACTTGAACGAATCATACGATCTCTCCTTTCATGCGCCGGCTCATTCTCCTGGCCATCAGCATCCCCAGAATCCAACAAAACAGACAGGTCAGCCCCAGCGTATAACCTATGCTGAGCCAGGTATTTTCAAATGCTTTCCGCGCATAAAAATAGATGGCATTCAGATTGAAAAAAACAGTATTTTCCGCAATTTTACCCACATATTCACTGAGAAAATAATATCCCGCCAGAGGAATGCATACGGAAAACATCCGGTTTCCGGCAATCACCGTCAAATACATGGAAAACAGGGCAATGACGCCCCCGAACAGTCCCAGCCAGACACTGAGAAGCACAAGATACAGAAAAGCATGACCATTCTCAATCACACTGTAAAAGGAACTGTATTCCGACATGGAAAGAGACTGTCCCCCCTCCAGCAGAAGCGGTTTCTGAAGCATTACCACAAGAAAATATAAAATGTGTGCCAGAACCAGAGATATGACGCCGGAAAGAAAGCACATGATTATTCTGGCACGTATATAGCCCTTCCATCTGCCCCGCACCATAATACACTGCCAGTATTTATGCTCATCATCCTCCCGCAGGCTCTGTGCATAGGCCAGATTGCTGAATGCAAATACAGCAATAAACAGTGTATAATACTTGTCAATATGATACTGAAAAACAAGATCCTCACCATTGGGAGCAATATAATCCACCATCAGCAGCACCGCAAAAATTCCCGCAACAGACAGCCAGAAGGTTCTGCTCACCAGCATCCGGTAAAATTCCACTTTTAAAAAAGACATTTTCAATTTTTATCCCCCCAGTTCTGTCATCTCTTCTCCTGTAACTGCATTCACCGCAAGAATATCTATCGCCGTGTTGGACGCCTCTGCCCCCATATATTCCTCTGTCTTACAGATCCATATGGGCTGCATCTGATATTCATTCTCCCCTGTCTGAATGGGATATTCCACCAGACGACACTCCGTTACGGTCAGATATGTTTTTGTCACATACAGTTCATAATGATTTTTCAGCGTATCAACAATCGTCTGAAAATCGCAGAGCTGCTGTACTTCATCAGATACCGATACATCAAATAATACCGGAATATTCAGCTCGTAAATCCCGCTGCGGCTCATATACAACTGACCGCGAGAATAAGCTCCTCCATAATCCAAAACAGACAGTGCAGGATAAATCATCAGTCCATTGCACTGCTGGTAAAAATAATAGTAATATCCCTCATCCTCTTCTCCCCAGTCCAGAGTCAGATCATCTTCCTCGATATTTCCGCTTTCCACCAGCTTCTGCTGCTGATCATTCAGTGTTTCACTGTTTACTGCCAGACAGGTATCATAGGTCCAGTCTTTCGTATCTACCCCGGTGCCTTTCACTTGATGCATAGCCGTATCCCATGCTTCCTGTTGGCTCAGTCCGTCAATTTTCGCAACAGATTCAAATGCTTCCCGGTTATTCATCGGATCTATCGCATCGAAATGAAATAATCCGCTCATGCAGTTCATTTCGGGCTGCTTCCAATAGTAAATACCTTCCACATCCAAACGCAGATAATCAGACAGTTCATCGCTCCAGCTTTTTATTTTTCCCGGGATTTCCCGGAGTCCCTGACTGTCCATTTCCTCATATTCATATTCTGACAGATCTTTCTGCAGTAAAACGGGAGCCCACGCTTCCGCATCCGGAAAATATATTCTGGCAGATGCCTGATATACCTGATTCGGATCGAAATCCTCCCCGGTGATGATTTTTGCATCAAAATACAGCCGGTCATTTACTTTCTCCGTATAGGTTTCGGGAAGGGTAATCTCCCTGGAAGATTCCCCCTCCGCTGTACTGTCCACCTCCTGTCCGCTCTGCTTTAAATAAGCTGTATAGGATAAATGGGACTGCCGCCACATGATCCAGATCAGAGCAGATACAATAATAATCAAAATGATAACCCATAGTTTGCTTTTTCTTTTTAACATAACCCCTCCGGAAAAGTTTAAAGATGCAGGGAATACCCTGTCCTTACATGCTGCTGTCAAAATAATGATAAAAAACTTTCTCCAATAAAAATTGTATAATTCATTTATATTTTTGTCAATAAATATTTTTTAATACAAAATATTGATTTTAAAAATATTTTGTGCTAAATTTAAACTCAGATTTTATTTATTGTTTTTGATTCGTACCTCTGGTATATGCATTGAAAACTGCTGTTAACATGAGTACCAACCAAATTCAGATCGGGAGGGGTATTTTGTCAAACAAAAATATTTTTATCACAGGCAATACGGATCTGCTGATCTTGTCCATTTTAAAAAAGGAAGATGCCTATGCATATGACATTGTAAAACAGATTTCTGCTCTCTCCGGCGGAATGCTGAACCTTTCCAACAACACGGTCTATACCGCAATCTATAAGCTGGAAAACAATGGATATGTTAGTGAATATTCCCGACAAGCAGGCAGAAAACGCACCCGGGTTTACTACCACCTGGAAGAAAAAGGGACTGTTTATCTGGATGAGCTCTTCGAAAACTATCTGAATACCATGCGCGGAACCAATCTGGTTCTTCGCAGACTTTATCAAACTGGGGAGGATATAGAAAATGAATACGATTTGTAAGCAGTATATTGATCAGGTAAAAACTCTTTTTCCTGTTATGGGGAAACCGGAAAAAGAATATATCCGGGGATTGGCCCTCCAGACAGAGGAAATCTGTGAAGAACAGGAAATCACTACTCTGGAAACTCTGTATGAAGAATTCGACCGACCGGAGGATGTGGTTCGGGAATACATATCAACGATGGATACAGAAGAAGTCGTACAGAGAATCCGACGGACACGGCTGCTGCGCATACTGGTCACATGGATTGTTATCGCAGCCCTGGCAGTCACCGCTGCTGCCGCAACCAAAACAGTTCTATACTATATTGCTTATCAAAAAACACTTGATTCTCTTAATGGCTACTGGGAAGAGGAAATTTACTGACGCGCTTTCCGGTATCCAGAAATTTTAATTTCAATCAGCAGGACAGACACTATGCTCCCAAACTCTGGCCTGCTGTTTTGCTACATAAAAATATCCTTATTATTTCATTAATATTCCAGTTAAAATTTCTGTATTCTTTCATTAATAATACATTAGTAAAAAAGCCGATCCGTTTACTTCAAAAATGGATCGGCTTTCTTTTCAGAATTTTTATCTTGCACATTTATACAGAAGGTCTTCCCATCGTCTGTCCACCTCTTCCTGGAACTGTACGATCAGATCCTCGTTTCCGGGCTTGAACAGATGTTTAAATCTGCCCTGCTCTCTCAGGAAATCCTCAATGGGAAGCTTTTTCTTCGGCTCATAGGTCAGCCGCCATTTTCCGTGCTCTACCTCAAACATGGGCCAGTAGCAGGTATCCACCGCCAGCTTGCAGATCTTCATAATATCGGCGGTGTCATAACGCCATCCTCTGGGACAGGGCGTCAGGATATTCAGGAAAGACGCTCCCTCCGTATAGATCGCCTTTTCTGATTTTTTATGAATATCGGAAAAGTTTCCGATCATGGTTGTCTGCCCCACATAGGCCACATCATGATCCGCAATGATAGAAGCCAGATCCTTCCGGTTCTGCATCTTTCCCACAGACTGGCTGCCTACCGGCGTCGTTGTAGTATCCGCAAACTTCGGCGTTGCGGAGGAACGCTGGATACCGGTATTCATGTAGGCGCCGTTGTCATAGCAGACATACACCATATCATGGCCCCGCTCCATGGCTCCGGACAGAGACTGAAAGCCGATGTCGTAGGTACCGCCGTCGCCGCCGAAGGTAATAAACTTAAAGGTCTGATCCAGAGGAAGACGTCCCCGCTTTCTCAGTGCCCGATAGGCAGTCTCCACGCCGCTTAACGTCGCTCCTGCATTCTCAAAGGCATTGTGAATGTAGCTGTCCTCCCAGGAAGTGTAGGGATACATAAAGGAAGAAACCTCCAGACAGCCGGTGGCGTTTCCGATCACCGCCTGGTCTCCCTCATGAAGAGCCCGCAGCACTGCGCGGACTGCAATCGTTGCGCCGCAGCCGGCGCACATTCTGTGACCCGGAGCAAGACGTTCCGGCTTGCTCATAACTTGTTTAAAATTATATTTTTCTGCCATTTTCCGAAACCTCCTACTTTCTCAGTCCGATATACTGATACTGCTCAATCTCTCTGCCTGCAGCCACAGCATTCTCCATCTCAGCAAAAACACCCCTGGCGTCATCTGTCGTAAAATCGCGGCCGCCGAGACCGTAAATATAATTTGTTGCGTTAATATAAACTTTCTTCCGGTACAGCCCTGCCATCACCTCAGCTCCCAGGGGGCCTCCGTTTCCGTTGTAGCTCTCACAGCGATCCAGGATCGCCACAGCTTTGCAGTTTCTTAAGGCTTCCACAATCTCCTCTGCCGGGAAAGGCCGGAACACACGGAGCTTCAGCACTCCCACCTTCTTTCCTTCCTCCCTCAGCTCGTCCACCGCCTGCTTGGCAGTTCCCGCAGCGGAACCGATCATCAGCATAATATAATCCGCGTCCTGCGTCCGGTACTCTTCAAAAAGTCCGTACTCTCTTCCGGAAATCTGCGCATACTCCTTTGCCACATCCAGAATCACCTGCTTGGAATTTTCCAGAGCAATCAGCTGATTCTTACGGCCTTCCATGACATAATTGGTGATGGAATAGGGGCCCACGGAAACCGGCTTTCCGGGATTCAGCATATACTCTTCCGGCTCATATTCGCCCACAAACTCCTTCACAGGCTCATCTTCCATCAATTCAATATTCTGAACCGCATGGCTGGTAATGAAGCCGTCCTGGCAGATCATGATCGGAAGCCGTACATCCTTATGCTCCGCAATGCGGTAAGCCTGAAGCAGGTTATCATAAACCTCCTGGTTATTTTCCGCATAAATCTGAATCCATCCCGTGTCCCGGGCGCCCATGCCGTCTGTGTGGTCGCAGTTGATATTGATGGGACCGGACAGAGTACGGTTCACCAGGGTCAGCACAATGGGCATACGGTTGGAGGCCGCCAGCAGAAGCTCCTCCCACATAAGCGCCAGTCCCGCAGATGAAGTAGCCGTAATGGTACGGGCTCCTGCCGCCTCAGAACCGATGCAGGCGCTCATGGCCGAATGCTCACTTTCCACCGGAATAAATTCTGTATCCACCTCGCCGTTGGCAATATATGTAGAAACCATCTGGGGGATCTCTGTAGACGGCGTGATGGGGAACGCCGGCATAACATCCGGATTAATCTGTCTGATTGCATAGGCAACTGCCTCGTTGCCCGACATTCTTTCTTTGATTGCCATTATTCCACACCCTCCCTCATCTCAATCGCCCCGAAGGGACATACCTTTGCGCAGATCCCGCAGCCCTTGCAGTGATCCAGATCAAACTCCAGCCGTCTGCCGTCTTTCACGGGAATGCTGCTGTCCGGGCATACCGGCGTACACAAAAGACACTGCTTGCATTTGTCTGCCAGATAAACCGGCGTATTATTTCTCCACTCCCCGGTCTTGAAAAGCTTCGACGTACCTGCCGCAAAAATCTGCATGCCTTCCGTCAGTCCGGTATGGGGAGTCTGTTCATTGATTTTCGTAATATCCGTTCTCATCCTTATTATCCTCTCTTACTGAAATCTACATTCCCAGACTTTCAAAGGTCAGCTCCAGCGCCTTCATATTGCCGTCGATTACTTCCGGCTTTTTGGCAAATTTATGCTGATAAGAAAGTCTCATCTCATGCAAAAAGGTCTCTTTATCCATCACTCCGGTTACGGCCACAACAGCTGCCAGCATCGGTGAGTTGGGGAAATATTTTCCGAGAGCAGCCTCGGAAATCCTCCTGGCGTCAATAGTAACAACTTTGCCGCCGTATCCGTTTAACTGGGGCAGGATCTCCTCCGGAGTCTTCGCCGTATTGACGATGATCGCGCCCTCCTCTTTCAGTCCGGCCGTCACATCCACCGTGTGAAGCAGTGTTTCATCCACAACCGCCACATAATCCGGATCATAAATATTGGAATGTACCCGGATATCCTCGTCGCTGATCCGGTTAAAAGCGGTAATGGGCGCTCCCATCCGTTCCGGACCGTATTCCGGAAATCCCTGCACATATTTTCCGGTCTCAAAAGCAACATCCGCCAGCAGCAGAGCCGCCGTCTTGGCGCCCTGGCCGCCCCGGCCGTGCCATCTGATCTCAATCTGGTTCTTCATGATGTCATTCTCCTCTATCTGAATTATCTCTTTTTTCACATACTACAGTAGTATAACCTACTTCCTTTTCCAATGTAAAGCGCAAAAATGAAATTTCTTCACCATTAAGATGAATTTATTTCATCTTAATGGTGAAGAAATATAACCTCTAAGATAAAAAACAGGGAATGAGCGTGTCCTTCTGCAATAAAGGACACGCCCATCTTATAATAATGAAAAGGAATCACTCCGTGGGCTCCGCCCCTTCGTTTCCTTATTATATTAAACAATCTCCATAGCTGCCAGATAACCGCCGTGAACCGCGTCCGCCACCTTTCCGGCATGCTTCGCGTCGCCGATTACCCAGGTGGGAATATCCCCGGCCGCCTCTTTCAGATCATTTACCACATCATCATTGGAACGCATTCCCATGGAGAAACACATGGAATCCGCAGGAATCAGCTCCTCTTTTCCGTCCTTCTCAATGCGGACGCCCTCATCGGTAAACTCCAGACATCTGGCGTTCAGAATCTGCCTGATGTTCCGGTGATCCATCTCAGTCAGCAGAGCATTCCGGTAATACCCGAAAGTTTCATTTGCCATCATGGGAAGCATTTCAATAACAGTCACATCATGGCCGTGGTTCGCAATATGCAGGCCCACCTCACAGCCGACCAGGCCGCCGCCCACGATTACCACATGTTTGCCCAGCTCATACATTCTGTCATACGCATCCAGAGCATTAATCGCCCTGTCAATGCCCGGAATTGCCGGCACAAAAGGATGAGCGCCCACAGCAATAATGATGGCGTCCGGTCTGATCTCTTCAATGAGAGCCTTATCCACTTCCACATTCAGACGGATCTCCGCCCCGCTCCGGAGCGCGTCATTGATGATGACATTCTTGGCGTTCATCAGATCCACCTTGTCCTCATCCTTGTCTGTAAAGTTGATGGTTCCTCCCAGCTTTCCGGTCTTCTCACAGAGAATTACCTTATGTCCCCGCTCCACTGCAGTAATGGCAGCCTGACATCCTCCGACGCCGCCGCCCACAATCAGCACCTTCCGGGAAGCCTCCGGCTGAGGAAGTGTCTCCGGATAAAATCCGAATCCTGTCTTGGGATTGATGGCGCAGGAACCCATGGAAGCCGGGCTGTAAATCTTCGCTGCCGCTTCCGGTCCGATCTTATCCCACAGCGGAATGTCCGTAGGATGCTCGCAGAAACCGGGATAACAGTTGAAGCATCTCACACAGCGGCGGATGGTATCCTCTTTTCCCTCCAGCGCCTTGTTGGGCATCTCCGGATCTGCAAAGCCCTGCCGTCCGAACTCCACAAAGTCAGCCTTTCCTTCTGCAATTACCTGCTCCGCCAGCTCCGGTCCGTTAAATCCGCCGATGGTGGAAACATAAGATTTCTTTACCGCCGCCTTTACCTTCGCCGCATATTCCACATTCAGGCCGTGGGGCTCCAGGAAGGAAGAAAAAGTCTTTGTACGGCTTCCCAGCCATTTCAGACCGTTGGAAATCTGGATAATATCCACCATTCCGTCAATCTCTTTACAGAACTCCACAGTATCATCGATGGTCATTCCTCCGG
>CAMLYL010000006.1 GCA_946491665.1 uncultured Lachnospiraceae bacterium
GCGGATCAGCAGCTCCGGCGAGGGGATGCCGGCGGAGTAGAGGTAGCACTCAAATCGGATGTATTTCCGACAGCGAGCCTCAGCCGCTGCTGGTGCAGTCCCATGTGGGAAGCTTTGCCATAACTACGGTAGGAAAGATCAATAATCAGGCAGAACTTGTGCAGGAGGCCTTTGATAAGGGTAAGACTCATTTCCTGGAGATGAGCGGCGGCAGTGTCAACGCCACGGAACTGGTGGCTTCCCTGATTAATGTGAAGGAGAGCATCAGCGAGGGAATCCGCTATGCCCAGGAGAAGATTGACGGTTCCATGTCTATGCTGGTGATGACGAAATACGGAATTTTTGCGGCAAGAGACCGTCTGGGCAGAACGCCGCTGTTTATTGGACATAAGGAGGGCGCTTACTGCATTTCCTTTGAGGATTTTGCGTATTCGAATCTGGGATATAAGACCTGTAAGGAACTGGGGCCGGGAGAAGTTGTCTTTGTGACTCCGGATCAGGTGCGGACTGTGTACGAGCCCGGTGACAGGATGAAAATGTGTGCTTTTCTCTGGGTTTATTACGGGTATCCCACGGCTACTTATGAAGGCGTGAATGTAGAGCAGATGCGGTACAAATGCGGAGAGCTTCTGGCGAAGAGGGACGACGTGGAGGCGGATTACGTGGCGGGTGTGCCTGATTCCGGAATTGCCCATGCAGTCGGCTATGCCAATGCGTCCGGAATTCCTTTTGCAAGACCTTTTATTAAGTATACGCCTACCTGGCCCAGATCCTTTATGCCGCAGAATCAGGCAAAACGGGATGAGATAGCCAGGATGAAGCTGATTCCGGTGGATGCGCTGATCCGGGGAAAGAAGATGCTTCTCATTGACGATTCCATTGTCCGGGGAACTCAGCTTCGGGAAACTACGGAGTACCTCTATGAAAACGGAGCTTCGGAGGTGCATATCCGTCCGGCCTGCCCGCCGATTCTTTTCGGATGTAAATATCTGAATTTTTCACGGTCAAAATCAGATCTGGATCTGATCGGCAGAAGAGTGATTCTGAAAAGAGAAGGGGAAGAGCGGGCGAATGATCCCGAAGTGCTGGCGCGCTACGCGGATCCGGATACAGAGGAGTATCAGAATATGCTGGATGATATCTGCAGGGAGCTGAATTTTACATCTCTGCGGTATCATCGTCTGGATGACATGATCGAGTCCATCGGTCTGGATCCGGAAAAGCTTTGTACTTACTGCTGGAGCGGAAAAGAATAATACAGATTCTCATGGAAGACATCCGCAGGCAGCGAGTGAATTATCAGTATCTTTACAGAGGTGAAAACATTGGCATTTGCGCATTTACATGTCCATACGGAGTACAGTCTGCTGGATGGTTCCAATAAAATAACAGAATATGTGAACCGGGTGAAGGAGCTGGGGATGACGGCCGCAGCCATTACCGACCATGGAGTGATGTACGGCGTTATTGATTTTTATCGGGCGGCGAAAAAGGCGGGGATTAATCCCATCCTGGGCTGCGAGGTATATGTGGCGCCGGGCTCCAGATTTGACCGGGAGCAGAGCCGGGGGGATGACAGATATTATCACCTGGTTCTGCTGGCGGAGAATGACCGGGGATATGCGAATCTGATGAAGCTGGTCAGCAGGGGCTTTGTGGACGGATACTACTATAAGCCCCGGGTGGATATGGAGATTCTGAATCAGTACCACGAGGGGATTATCGCGCTTTCTGCCTGCCTGGCGGGGGAAGTGCAGCGGTATCTGGTCCGCGGCATGTATGAGGAAGCGAAACAGGTGGCATACCGGTATCAGGAATGTTTCGGCAAAGGGAATTTTTTCCTGGAGCTGCAGGATCACGGCATTCCCGAACAGGGAATTGTCAATCAGCAGCTGATGCGGATGCACCAGGAGACCGGGATTGAGCTGGTAGCCACCAATGATGTCCATTATACCTATGCGGAGGATGCGGAACCTCACGATATTCTGCTCTGTCTGCAGACTGGGAAAAAGCTCAGTGATGAGGACCGGATGCGCTATAAAGGCGGCCAGTATTATGTCAAATCCGAGGAGGAGATGCGGGCACTGTTTTCCTATGTGCCGGAGGCTCTGGAAAATACTCAGAAGATCGCGGACCGCTGCCATGTGGAGATCGAGTTCGGGGTGACCAAGCTGCCGAAGTTTGATGTTCCGGAGGGATTCACCTCCTGGGAGTATCTGAATAAGCTGTGTCACGAGGGGCTTAAGGCCAGATATCCGACGGAGCGTCTTCCGGAACTGGAAGAGAAGCTGGAGTATGAGCTGGGCGTCATTCAGAAGATGGGATATGTGGATTATTTCCTGATCGTATGGGATTTTATCCGTTTTGCCAGAGAGAATGACATCATGGTGGGACCGGGCCGCGGAAGCGCCGCCGGAAGTCTGGTGGCGTACACACTGGGGATTACGCAGCTGGATCCCATCCGGTATAATCTGCTGTTTGAACGGTTCCTGAATCCGGAGCGTGTGTCCATGCCGGATATAGATGTGGATTTCTGTTATGAAAGGCGTCAGGAAGTAATTGACTATGTGGTCCGCAAGTACGGAAAGGACCGTGTAGTTCAGATTGTGACATTCGGTACGCTGGCGGCCCGGGGTGTTGTACGGGATGTGGGACGGGTAATGGATCTTCCCTACGCCACCTGCGACAACATTGCGAAGATGATTCCCAATGAACTGGGCATTACAATTGATAAAGCTCTGAATATGAATCCGGAACTTCGGGGACTCTATGAATCAGATCCGGAAATTACAAAGCTCATAGATATGGCGAAGCGGCTGGAGGGACTTCCGCGCCATACATCCATGCACGCGGCGGGAGTGGTAATCAGCCAGAAGCCGGTAGATGAGTATGTCCCTCTGTCCAGAGGGTCTGACGGATCCATTACGACCCAGTTTACCATGACCACTCTGGAAGAACTGGGACTTCTGAAAATGGATTTTCTGGGGCTCCGCACGCTGACGGTGATTCAGGATGCGGTGAAAAATGTAAAGCTCAGCAATGGAATTGATCTGGACATGGAGCATATAGATTATAATGACCGGGCGGTGCTGGACTCTTTGTGCACCGGAAAGTGTGACGGTGTGTTCCAGCTGGAAAGCGCGGGGATGAAGAGCTTTATGAAGGAGCTGAAGCCTCAGAGCCTGGAGGATGTAATTGCGGGAATCTCGCTGTACAGGCCGGGCCCCATGGATTTTATTCCGGCCTATATCCGGGGCAAGAATCATCCCGATTCCATTACCTATGACTGTCCCCAGCTGGAGCCGATTCTGTCTCCCACCTACGGGTGTATTGTTTATCAGGAGCAGGTAATGCAGATTGTCCGTGATCTGGCGGGGTATACTCTTGGACGGAGCGATCTGGTTCGCCGCGCCATGTCAAAGAAAAAAGGCGATGTGATGGCCAGAGAGCGTCAGAACTTTGTTTACGGAAACGAAGAGGAGGGGGTTCCCGGATGCCTGGCCAATGGAATTTCCGAGGCGACGGCCAACAAGATTTTCGATGAGATGACGGACTTTGCCAAGTATGCCTTTAACAAATCCCATGCGGCAGCCTACGCGGTAGTTTCTTATCAGACTGCTTATCTGAAGTATTATTATCCGGTGGAGTTTATGGCGGCTTTGATGACTTCCGTCATAGATAACTCCAACAAGGTGGCCGAGTATATTCAGGTATGCCGTCAGATGGGAATCCGGGTGCTTCCGCCGGACATTAATGAGGGGGTGGCCGGATTTTCCGTGTCGGGAGACTCCATTCGTTACGGTCTGTCTGCCATTAAGAGTATCGGAAGACCGGTAATTGAGGCGATTATCGTTCAGCGTAAAGAGAAGGGGCCGTTTCGGTCTCTGAAGGATTTTATCGAGCGAATGGCGGGCAGAGAGGTGAACCGCCGTGCGATTGAGAATTTTATAAAAGCGGGCGCTTTTGACGGTCTGGGCGGAAACCGCCGTCAGTTTATGATGGTTTACGCGGCGATTCTGGACAATGTAATGCAGGAAAAAAAGCATTCTCTGGAGGGGCAGATGTCCCTGTTTGATCTTGTTTCTGAGGAGGAGAAGAAAACGTATGAGATCCGTCTTCCGGATGTGGAAGAGTATCAGAAGGAAGAACTGCTGGCCATGGAGAAGGAGGTGCTGGGGATTTATGTCAGCGGCCATCCTCTGGAGGAATATGAGGAAAAATGGAGGAAGAATATTTCTCATATAACCAGTGATTTTGTCAGAGACGAGGAAACCGGCGCGGTGCGGGCCAGAGACGGAGAGCGGGTCATGGTCGGCGGCATGGTTACGGCGAAAACCGTAAAGTACACGAAAAATAACAAGGCCATGGCGTTTCTCACGGTGGAGGATCTGTACGGTACCGTGGAGGTGATCGTATTTCCCAGGGATTACGAGAAATATCATCATCTTATGGAGGAGGATGCAAAGATCTTTGTCCGGGGAAGAGTTTCCCTGGAAGATGAAAAAAACGGAAAGGTAATCTGTGAGCGAATCTGCTCTTTTGATGAGGCAAGGCAGGAGCTCTGGATTCAGTTTGCCGACATGGAGGAGTACCGGCAGAAGGAAGCGGATGTATTTACGATCCTGCGGGAGTCGGACGGCCGGGATCCGGTAGTGATTTATCTGGCGAAGGAACGGGCGGTAAAACGTCTGGGAGCCAACATGGGAGTTCTGGCGGACAGAGAGCTGATTTCCCGTCTGAAAGCAAAAGTTGGTGAAAAAAATATCAAACTTTGGGAAAAGTCCATTGAAAAATCATAGAAAAGAGATTAGAATATAGAAGATACATGAGGTTTGGTCAGGAGGGATTGGTCATGTCAAAAGAAGTAGAGACAATTGGTGTTTTAACCAGCGGAGGAGACGCGCCGGGAATGAATGCGGCCATTCGTGCGGTGGTTCGTCAGGCGATTGCGAAAGGCAAAAAGGTAAAGGGAATTAAAAGAGGTTACGCGGGGCTGCTCGCCGAAGATATTGTAGATATGGAGGCAAAGCATGTTTCCGATATTATTCAGAAAGGCGGCACGATTCTGCAGACAGCCCGCTGTCCGGAGTTCCGTACGGAGGAAGGACAGAAGCGGGGCGCAGAGGTCTGCAGGAAACACGGAATCGACGGTATCGTAGTCATTGGAGGAGACGGTTCTTTCCGGGGCGCTCAGAAACTGGCGGCTCAGGGAATTAACACCATCGGCCTTCCGGGAACGATTGACCTGGATATTTCCTGTACAGATTATACCATCGGCTTTGATACCGCGGTGAACACTGCCATGCAGGCCATTGACAAGATCCGCGATACCGCATCCTCCCATGAGCGCTGCAGTATTATTGAGGTTATGGGCCGTGACGCCGGATATATTGCTCTCTGGTGCGGCCTGGCAAACGGCGCTGAGCAGGTGCTGATTCCGGAGAAGTACGATTACGATGAGCAGAAGATTGTGGATAATATTATCGCAAACCGCAAACGCGGCAAGAAGCATTATATCATTATCAATGCTGAGGGTATCGGACATTCTACATCCATGGCGAGACGGATCGAGGCGGCTACCGGCATGGAGACCAGAGCTACGATTCTGGGACATATGCAGCGCGGAGGCAGCCCGACCTGTAAGGATCGTGTATATGCATCTACGATGGGAGCTATTGCGGTAGATCTTCTCTGCGAGGGCAAGAGCAACCGTCTGGTAGCGTATAAGGACGGAAAGTTTGTGGATTTTGATATCGATGAAGCGCTGGCAATGACAAAGGATATTTCGGATTACCAGTTCAATATCGGAAGGAATCTGTCTATTTAAAGACAGCATTTATAAACTGAAGAACGAATGAAGTCAGAAAAGGCTGTCACATTAGGGGGGGGGTAAAACCAAACCTGATGAGACAGCTTTTGTTTTACATTAATAAAATCTGTATTTTACACAATGATTATAAAGGAGGTGCTTTTTCTTAATATTTTATGTAGAGAAGGGGATTTTATTGTATTTTCGATTGGGCTATAGCATAATGAAAACGTCAGAAAAATAAAGGAGATTTAATAAGATGGGACTGAAAGTTTCGGATTTATCAAAAAAGTACGGGAGCCGTACTGTGGTGAATCATATCAGCTTTGAGATGACAAAACCGGGGGTTTACGCCCTGCTTGGAACAAATGGCGCGGGAAAGACAACGACGCTCCGCATGATGCTGAATATGCTTTCCAGAGACAGCGGTGAAGTTTTGTGGGAGGGGAGACCTCTGGATACGGATATCTGCAATGTGGGATATCTGGCGGAGGAACGGGGATTATATCCAAAGTATCCGCTGATGGATCAGCTTATTTATTTTGCCGGTCTGAAGGGTGTCAGCAAGAACGACGCAAAGGAGAGAATCAGATACTGGGCGAGGCGGCTGCAGGTGGAGGAATATCTCTATCCCCAGTATACGCAGGCGGATCCTCTGGCAGGAACTCCCGCCGGGAAGAAAGGAATGTTTTCCTCCAGAACAACTACAAAAAAAACAAAGCCCAGGCTTGCAGATCAGCTGTCCAAAGGAAATCAGCAGAAAATTCAGTTTATGATCACTCTGCTTGCCGACCCTCAGCTTCTGATCCTGGATGAACCCATGTCCGGCCTGGATCCGGTGAATACAGATCTGTTCCGGGACATTATCCGGGGAGAGATCCAGAAGGGCAAGTATCTGATCATGTCCAGCCATCAGATGGCTACAGTGGAAGAGTTCTGTACAGATATTATGATTCTGGATCACTCCAACGCCGTGCTGCAGGGCAATTTGAATGAGATCAAGAAGCAGCGCGGAAGGGAGAATCTGTATTTAAAGACGGAGCAGGATATCGGCCGTTATATCGAGGCGGCGGGCGTCCGGCTGGTGAGTGAAAAGGAATATGAGTATGACCTGAAGGTGGACAGTGACGATCAGGCCAACCGGCTGCTGAGTATGCTGATTGAGAACGGCGTGACTGTAATCCGGTTTGATCTGAAGGAGCCGTCTCTCCATGAAATCTTTGTGGAAGCAGTGGGAGGAGAGAAGCATGACGTTCAGTAAAAATGATTTAAAAGGAACCGGCCAGGTGTTTTCCTTTACCTTTCTCAGTCTGCTGAAAAATAAAGCGAATATAATTGCTATGGTAATTTTTGCCGTGATCGGTCTTCTGGCAGTTCCGGCGGTGCTTCTGTTCGGAGGTTCCGGAGTCAGTGTTCAGACCGGAAGCGCCCTGTCCGGTGTGGCTGTCTATAATGAGACGGAGCTTCCTATGGAGGAAGGGGAGATAGCAGCGGATGACAACTATTTTTCCGGTGTGGTTTTTCGGATGAAGGACAGAGAGGAAGGAGTAAGTATTGAGGAGGGGCTTTCTCCGGAAGAGACAGCGGCGCTGATTACCCGGGCAGAATCAGGAGAATACCAGATCCGGATATATGCTTCTCCGGACACGGAACTGACCGCTTCTGACCTGGAGCCGCTGGAAGGTCTGTTTCAGAGAGAGATCACGCGGGCGGGATATAAAGCGGCAGGACTTTCCGACAGCCAGATCCGGCTTCTGACGGCAGATTATACGACAGATGTACAGACAGTGTCGGATTATGCGGATGAGACGGGAGAAGACGCCGGAAGCGGGTATGTCATTCAGCTGGTTTACGCTATAGTGGTGCTGATGGTCAGTATCATGTCAGTCAGTTATATTATCCGGGCAGTGGTGGAAGAAAAATCATCAAAACTGGTGGAAATGCTGCTGCTGAATGTGCGGCCCCTGGCTCTGATCGCAGGAAAGATACTGGCGGCATTATCCTATGTGTTCAGTATCCTGATTTTATTTGTGGTATGCCTGCTGGTTTCTTATGGGGTCAGCAGCAGGATTTTCGGAATTCCCGGGCTGGGAGAAATGTTCGGGATTGCGTCGGAACAGTTCGGTATGGCAAATATCGGCTTTGGGATGATTGTCTTTATGATTGTGTCACTGCTGCTGGGATGTCTGACTTTTGCGATTATTGCGGGCATATCCGGCGCAGGGTGCTCCAGCATGGATGATCTTTCCGGGGCGGCTTCCGCGTCTACGCTGTTGATTATGGCCGGTTATTTTGTGTCTATTGTGGTGGTCAATGTTCCGTCCGGAGGAGCGGAGCTGTTTTCGTCCCTGTGTCCTGTCTTGTCAGTATTCTGCAGCCCGGTGCAGTATGCCATGGGGACTATATCGCTGGGAATGCTGATTGTCTCCTGGCTGGTGCAGGCGGCGGTGCTTCTGCTTCTGGCGGTTTTCTGCGCAAAAATATACAGTTATCTGATTATGTACAAGGGAAACCGACTCACATGGAAGAAAATGATCGGCATTGCCCGGCAGAAAACAGAGAAGGGCGGTGTAAAGTAAAATGAAAAAAGAATTACAGGATATGAAAAAGATATTTGTGTTTACTCTGCAGACCCAGGTGCGTTCCGCAAAATATCTGGCTGCCGTGATTGTGGTTTCCGCTGCTCTTTTCCTGATCCCGGTGATCGGGATGTTTCTGGCAGGCCGGTCGGCATCAGAGTCCGGAAGCGCTTCGGCGCAGACCGCCGCAGGTTCTGTTTCACAGGTGTATGTGGTGGATGAAACAGGTCTGGATCTGTCCGGATTTGAGCAGATCCGCACATCAGGGGAAGAGAACAGTGACATCAGCTGGAATACAGGCGCCAGCCTTGAAGAGGCGAGAGAAATGACCAGGGGAACAGATGACGCTCTGATTCTTCTGCTGGAGCAGGAAAACGGAGATATTCAGATGCATCTGCTGATTCCCGATGAATCCTCTCTGGAGCAGGATGACTGTCAGATTCTGGAAAGCAGTCTGGAGAGCGGGTTCTCTGCTGTGCTGGCCGCCAGCGCCGGTGTGGATGTCCGGCAGGCGGAAGTGATTCAGAATCCGGTTCAGACAGAGATCGTATCAGACGGGAACAATCCGGAGGACGCGTCCGGTCTGGGCACTGTCCGGGAGATTCTGTCCTCTGTGCTGCCTTATATATTTATTATGGTGCTTTACTTTATGGTGCTGATTTACGGACAGAAGGTGGCCAACAGTGTGATTATGGAAAAGAGTTCAAAACTGATGGATACATTTCTCACTTCTGTAAAGCCGGTCAGTATGATTTTCGGAAAAGTATTTGCCGTTGTGTGTTCCAGTATCCTGCAGTTTGCCGTCTGGGTGGCCGGGCTGCTTCTGGGGCTTTTTGCAGGAAGTCGCTTTGCGGGTATGGGAGAAGCCGGTTCTGCGTCAGGTGCGCTGCAGTTTCTGGCAGGAGACGGATGGTTCCGGGAACTGTTTTCCCTGCCGGGACTTCTTCTGGCGGTTCTGATTCTGGTTTCCGGTTTCCTGCTTTACTGTGCTCTGGCTTCCATTGGAGGGTCTGCGGCGGGTAAGCCCGAAGATCTGTCTTCGACCAATGTGCTGTTTACCACGATTCTTGTGGTGAGTTTTCTGGTATCTCTGGCGGCGGGAGGCGTTGGTCTGGGATCGGAGGAGGCGGCAGCCTCCTGGGTATACTGGATCCCATTTACCTCTGTACTGACCCTGCCGGGCAGACTGATGCTGGGAGAGGTGTCCCCGGCCCTGGGTGCCGGAGCTCTGGCGGTATCTGTGGCGGCCACCGTAATCTTTTTGTATCTGGCAGCGAAAATCTATAAGATGATGGCGCTGTACAAGGGAAATCCTCCGACGCCCGCCAAGCTGTTCCGGATGCTCAGAGACAGATAATAACCTTTCTGTATAGAGATATGAAAAATAAGAATAACGGAATCGTGATGTCAGATTGAAAAGATATGAAAAATGTGATATACAGGAAAGAGCGCATTTTATATCTGACGGACTTTGAGGGGAAGGTTCCGGACAGAAATCGGAAATGTACGGAAGTGGAGAGAAGATATGTCTGGCGAATATGAAGTAATAAAGCCGATGACAGCATCGGAGATCGGACAGTACATGGAACGGATCGGCTATGAGGGATCCTGGGAACCGGTGAAGGAGACATTGGATGAACTGATCTACAGACATCAGTGCAGTGTGCCTTTTGAAACGGTAGATACGCATGATTTCGGCATGGCGGTGGATCTGAGTCCGGATGTGATATTTGATAAAATTGTTACAAGGCATCGGGGCGGCTATTGTCTGGAGCTGAACGGAGCTTTTTACCGGCTGCTGGTCAGTCTGGGATTTGAGACAAGGCCGTGCCTGTGCCGGGTGCTCTGGGGTTCGGATGAGTTTACCCATCCCATTGATCATCGGGCGAATCTGGTTACCCTGGATGGAAAAACCTATTACTGCGATGTGGGAGCCGGAGGGCCTCTGCCTCCGGGAGGTCTGGATATTGAGGAAACGGACTGGCAGCAGGTCAGAGGGGAGTTTTTCCGGATAGAACCTCATGATATAGGCTGGAAGGCGATCCGGCGAAGAACCCGCGGAAGCAGTGATGTCTATAATGAAACGAGTGCGGCGGACCGGATCGAGATGCTGTTCACAACCATCCGCTGTTATGCAACAGATCTGGAATTTCTGAATTACTATATGTATACGCACCCGGAGGCTCTGCATAAACAGCACCGGATCCTCAACAGAAGGACTGCGGAAGGATTTTGCGCCATCTGGGATGATGAATTTAAAGAACTGCGGGACGGCCGGGTGGTAAAAGAGAAGATTGACGGGAATCTGTATCAGATTCTGGATGAAAAGTTCGGCATTGTATTATAAATGACCGGGGACAGGCTGTCCCCGGTTGTTATTTTCTGTACTGTTTCGGCGTCAGGCCGGTCAGACGCTTGAAAACGCTGGTAAAGTAGCTCTGGTTGTCAAAACCTACTCCGATGGCAATGTCCAGCAGGGAATAATCTGTGTTGCGCAGCAGCCGTTTTGCCTCCTCTACCCGTACCTTTGTCAGATACTCCTTGAAAGTAGAACCGCTGGAGCGCTTGAAAATACGGGAAAAATAGGAAGGATTCAGGTGAAGATGTTCCGCCACATCCTGCAGGGTAACCGCCTCGGAAAAATGGGCGGAAATGTAGTTCATGGCGTCCCGCACAATCCGGCTGTTTTCCATGGCCGGAGGGAACATGCATTCCATGAAGGCTGTCAGAATCTCGATCATGGCGTAACAGAGCTCATCGGTGGAGCGGTAGGTGTCAACGCTTTCCATAAACTGATTGTTCAGGGTAAAGATCTGGTTGGAAGCCGCGCCGTTTTCGATTGCGGCCCGGGACAGCAGGGAACACAGCTCCACAGAGCGGTATTTTACGGTGGCCAGGTTGTTCCCCGCAGATAAAAACACGTATCCCAGCAGATCGTTCAGAAGGGCGCTGGACTCTTTCAGACTGCCCTCTTTTACTTTGGAGAGAAGCGCCTGCTCCTTCTCCAGAGGATAGCGGGCGGTATTCGCCGACTCCATGGTCTTGTACATTTGAATGGATTCGCTGATCTTTGCCTGCTGATGGAGCTTTCTCTGATTGATAATAAACTGCTCTCTGGAATCGGAGATCAGATTGGACATGAGATAGTATAACAGCTTGCTGATCTGGGTAACCTTCCCGGGCGCTACATAGGGAATCTCCGATGCGTCATCGTAGAGCTCCATGAGATCCTCCATCGTGAAGTTGGGATAGCGCCGGCCAATATCCAGGACCAGAGTGGAGTCTGCCTTTTCCATCAGAAAAGGTCCGATCAGAATGGAACCGAACAGGCTCTGGTGATTAATCAGCGGAAAAACAATATGGCTCAGATTGGAATGGCAGGAAAAAATGTAAGCGGAGCCCATATTCATTGCCCGCTTTCCGGCGGTGGAATGAATATGCATGCATGTATTTTCGGAAGATAAATGAGAAACAAAATGCTGACAGTAGGTGCTTTTTTTTCCATAGTATTTCAGCACCCGGCCGTTTTCATCCAGAAGCTGCACCGGCAGTTCAATACAGACATAGAGAGCTTCCAGCAGCTCGGACAGTTTTTGTTCATCTATCATGGTGTAAACGTATGCTTCCATAAATAAATCCCCCTTTTGTATGTGTTCATAATATCTATTTTTTGACTTTTTTGCAACCGTTTTGTAAAATTATTTTCTTCAGGTAAAATTTCTTGAAAAATTATAAAGAAAACAGAAAAAAGCCGGACAGGGATATAGTATACTCCTGCTATAAGAAAACAAATCCAAGAAAAGAGAGGAAACATATCATGAAACGAAATATGATGGAGTGGGTTGACAGTGTTCTGGCGGAAAAGAAAAAGAAAGGATTTCTGGTGCTTTCCTTTCCCGCAATCCAGAAAATGGGAATTACAGTAAAAGATCTGATTGCTTCCAGCGATCTGCAGGCTCAGGCGATGAAGATTGTGGCAGAGTCCACACCGGAGGCGGCAGCTTCTGTCAGCATGATGGATCTGTCTCTGGAGGCCGAAGCTTTCGGTTCCTCTGTACATTTTTCCGATGATGAGGTTCCTACTGTAACGGGAAGCATTGTGAATTCTGAGGAGGACGCGGATGCTCTGCAGGTACCGGAGATCGGAGCAGGACGGACTCAGATTTATGTAGACGCCATTGAGAAAGCGGTTAAGCTGATTGAGGACAGACCGGTATTTGCAGGTGTGATCGGACCTTTCTCGCTGGCAGGACGTCTGATGGATGTGTCAGAAGCTATGATTTACTGCTATGACGAGCCGGATATGGTACATACGGTACTGGAGAAAGTAACAGAGTTTATTATTAAATATATCAATGCCTATAAAGCAGTGGGAGCTAACGGCGTACTGGTGGCAGAGCCTCTGGCAGGACTGCTTTCCCCGGCGCTGGAAGAAGAGTTTTCCTGTGAATATATGAAGAAAATAGTGGAGGCTACTCAGACAGATGATTTCCTGGTATGCTATCATAACTGTGGAAACTGTACAGTTCAGCAGATCGCTTCTATTGCTGAGAATGGCTGCCGTGTACTTCACTTCGGAAATGCTATTGATATGGCTGACATGCTTCCGAAAGTTCCGGAAAATATTATAGCAATGGGGAATATTGATCCTGCGGGACAGTTCCGTAATGGAACACCGGAGTCTGTGAAGGCAGAAACCATTCGTCTCATGGAAAAATGCGCTTCTTATCCGAACTTTGTTCCGTCTTCCGGCTGTGATATTCCGCCCCTCTCAAGCTGGGATAATATTATGGCGTTCTTTGACGGATTAAATGAATATTATGGAAAGAATTAATTACAGTTCTGTCTGCGCGGCCGGACAGATCCGGCATTGCAATTTTGTTTAAAAATATGTGGAATGCGGGAATTGGCTCAAAGTTTCGATTTGCGGACTTTGAGCCAATTTTTTCCGGAAATATCCGGGAGTATGACTTTAGGAAAACAGACTTTTCTGAAAATTAATATTTTCATTGCATGCAGCAATTTGTGATGGTATAATCTCTCTAACTATGCAATGGAGGAGATTAGATATGGAACATGAAAAGAAAGAGCGCAGCAGCTTTTCCGGCGGCATCGGTTTCGTGCTGGCGGCGGCAGGCAGCGCAGTAGGTCTGGGAAATTTATGGCGTTTCCCCTATCTGGCGGCTCAGTATGGCGGCGGTATATTTATTCTGGTGTATATTATTCTGGCTCTGACATTCGGATTTACGCTGATGTCCACAGAGATTGCCATCGGGCGCAAGACCAAGCAGAGCCCCGGACTGGCATATCGGACTCTGCATAAACGGTTCGGATTCCTGGGCGGCCTTGCGGCGCTGGTGCCGATTATTATTCTGCCTTATTATTGTGTCATTGGCGGCTGGGTAATTAAATATATGGTAACTTATGCTACCGGAAGCGGTCCTGCGGCGGCAGGAGATACCTTTTTCAGCGGATTTACAGGATCCTCTGTATCACCAATGATTTATTTCGCCATTTATCTGGCGCTGACGGCGATTGTTATTCTTTTAGGTGTAAATAAGGGAATTGAGAAGATCAGTAAATTTCTCATGCCTCTGCTTTTGATTATTTCGGTGGGAATCTGTATTTACACGTTTACTTTGCCGGGAATCTCTGAGGGAGTAAAGTATTATCTTCTGCCGGACTTTTCAAAGTTTTCTTTTATGACTGTGTGCGCGGCCATGGGGCAGATGTTCTTTTCCATGAGTCTGGCTATGGGAATTATGATTACCTATGGCTCCTATACGAAAGATAATACAAATCTGATCAAATCCGTAAATCAGATTGAGATTTTCGATACGGTTGTAGCGCTTCTGGCCGGCTTTATGGTGGTTCCCGCCGTATATCTTTTCAGCGGAGAGGCAGGTACGAAGGCCAGCGGAGCAGGACTGATGTTTGTCACGCTTCCCAAGGTTTTCGGAGAAATGAGAGGCGGTTCCTTCATCGGTCTGCTGTTTTTTGTGCTGGTATTTTTTGCGGCGCTGACAAGCTCTATTTCCGTTATGGAAGCAATTGTGTCGTCTCTGATGGACCGCTTCAAGATCAGCCGTGTGAAGGGTGTTATTTTTTGTATTGTGCTCAGTATCGTGATGGGTATCCCATCCTCTCTGGGAAATGGCATCTGGTCAGATATTAAGATTCTGGGAATGGATTTTCTGACGTTCTTTGACTATATCAGCAACAGTCTGCTGATGCCGTTTGTGGCTTTATGCACCTGCATTATGATCGGATGGCTGGTAGGTCCCAAAAAGATGGTTGCGGAGATTACGAAAAACGGCGAAAAAATGAAAAGAGAAAAATTGTTTTATGTAATGATTCGGTTTGTTGCTCCGATTCTGCTGGTGATCATCCTGATTTCCTATTCGCTGGCTCAGTTCGGCGTGATTACGATGTAAATGGAAGCAGGAATGAATATTTGCGGGTTCCAGACAGCATAGGCCGGCTCGTGTACCGGTTCAAGATTCATCTTGAACCGGTTTTTCTTATAGGAAACTTCGTTTCCCATAAGAAGCGCTCCGCGAGGATCGCACTATGTTGTTCGATATTACACTAAGAAGGGAGCAGTTCAATATGACGGGAATTGGAATTGATACGGGGGGAACCTGCACCGACGCAGTGATTTATGATCTGGATACAAAGACAGTCCTGGCCAGCGCAAAGTCGGCAACGACCCATGAGCGGCTGGAGATTGGTATCGGAGAGTCCCTGGGGAAGCTTCCTCAGAAGCTGGTGGGGCAGGCCTCTTATATTTCTCTGTCCACGACACTGGCGACCAATGCCTGTGTGGAAAATAAGGGAGGGCGCGTCTGCCTGATTTTTCTGGGTGTGGACAGAAGGACGGTAGAAGAGAGTTATCAGAAATATGGCTTTGAAGGAACGGATGATATGCGTTTCCTGGATGCGGATCCTGCCAGAGAGATTGAGCCGGACTGGGACAGACTGGAGTGCATGCTGCCGGAGATTCTGGAGGATTACGACAGCATTGCCATATCCCAGGTGCTGCCCCGTGAGAACAACGGTCTCTATGAGAAGGAGGCCAGGAGGCGGATCCGGGAAAAAAAGGACATTACGGTGGTCTGCGCTTATGAGATCTTCAAAGATCTGAATGTGATCCGGCGGGGAGCAGGGGCTCTTTTAAACGCCAGGCTGATTCCGGTGATTGAAGAGTTTTTTGCCGCGGTTCACCGTGTGCTGGAGGAAATGCAGATTCATCTGCCGCTTCTGATTATGCGAAGCGATGGAAGCCTGGTGTCGGAACAATATTCGCTGCAGTATCCGGTGGAAACGCTTCTGTGCGGGCCGACCGCCAGTGTGAAAGGTGCGGCAGAACTGATGCCGTCAAAGCAGGCTGTTGTGATAGATATGGGAGGAACAACCAGCGATATTGCCATAGTGAAAGACGGGATTCCAAAGGAAGACCGGGAAGGCGTCCGGGTGGGCAGATGGCAGACCTTTGTCCGCGGAATTGCCATTGATACCTTTGCTCTGGGTGGAGACAGTCAGGTGGGATATAAAGATAAAGAGCTGTTTTTGTGTCCCCGGCGGGTATGGCCGGTGACAGAGCTGGCGGGATGTTATCCCGGGGTGCTTCCGGAGCTGGAAAAGCAGCTGAACCGGTATGGAGGAAACACAAAACCGCTGTATGAACATCTGGTTCTGATGAAATCAATCCGGGGACGGGAGAAGCATTATACGGAGCAGGAAAAGAGTATCTGCGGGATTCTGAAGGAAGAACCGCTGAGCATGGAGCAGCTTGCCGGACGGCTGGGCACGGATGTGTATTATTTAGATACCGCGCGGCTGGAGCAGGAAGGAATTGTGCTGCGGAGCGGTTTCACTCCCGCGGATGCCATGGTGCTTCTGGGAGACCGGAAGGGATCTGCGTATCAGGAAGAGGCTTTGCGGGCGGCGGAATGTGCGGCGGGATTTCTGGCAAAGTCTACCGGAAGGGAGCGTCAGGAGATTCCCCGGGAGGTTTACCGTCTGGTTAAGGAAAAACTCTACTGCAATCTGGTAAGAATCCTCTGGGAGGACGCTCACGGGAACAGCGGGGCGCCGCGGGATCTGGAACTTTTCGCCAGGGAGGCGTTTGCGGCGGAAATGCGGGAAATGCAGGGAGACTGCGCCGGGGAGGATCACAGCTTTTTCCGCAATCGTTTTTCCACAGATGCGGCGCTTCTGGGAGTTGGAGCGCCCACCCATGTGTTTCTGGAGGATGTGGCCCGCGCGCTTCATACCCGGGGAGCGCTGTCAGAGTATTCCGGCGTCTGCAATGCCCTGGGCGCTTTGCTGGGAGATGTCTGTGTCTATGAAACAGTATATATTCAGGTGGATTATGTGATCAGCAACTGGGATGTGGAGAGCGAGAAGTTTGTTGTTTACGGGGATGAAAAAGAAACCTTTTTTTCAATGGAAGAAGCGGCTGCCCGGGCCGTTGTTCTCGCAGAGCACAGGGCGGAAAAGAAAGCCAGGGACTGCGGCGCCGGAGAGATTTATTCTCTGACCCATACGGTGAAAAAGAAAGAGGGCAGCACGAACCTTGGGAGCGTGCTGCTGGGCGCCCGGGTGACTGCCTGTGCCAGAGGAAAATATCGTCTGTGATAAAGGAGTGGGGAAAGTATGTTGAATGAGAAGTTAATGAATGAAATCAGCCGGATCCGTCCTCTGGACGGGACTGCTATGGAGGAAAGCCGTCTTCACTGGGATGGCATCGCAAAGCCGCTGGGCAGTCTGGGAAAACTGGAAAAAGCAGTAACACAGATTGCGGGCATACAGAGAAACGCGAATATCTGTATTGAGAAAAAAGCTCTGATTATCATGTGCGCGGATAACGGCGTGGTGGAAGAGGGGATTTCTCAGAGTGGCCCGGAGGTTACAGCTGCTGTGGCGGAAAACTTTTATGATGAAAAATCCTGTGTGGCAATTATGTGCAGAAAATGTGGGACGGACCTGTTTCCCATAGATATCGGAATGGCGACGGATACGCCGAGAACAGAAAAGCACAAAGTTGCTTACGGGACCAGGAATTTCGCGAAGGAACCTGCCATGACGAGAGAGCAGGCAATTATGGCCATAGAAACAGGAATGGAAAAGATCCGGGAGCTGAAGCAGCGCGGATATCAGATAATTGCAACCGGTGAGATGGGAATCGGGAACACTACAACCAGCAGCGCCATAACGGCGGTATTCCTGGGAGTTCCGGCAGAAACTGTTACCGGCCGGGGGGCAGGCTTAAGTACGGAGGGACTGTCCCGGAAGGTGCAAGTGATTCAGAAGGCGCTGAAGCTTCATCATCCGGATCCTTCGGATCCCATTGATGTTCTCGCGAAGGTGGGCGGATTTGATATTGCCGGTCTGGCGGGAGTATTTCTGGGAGGAGCGGTTTATGGAGTACCTGTGGTTATTGATGGAGTAATTTCCGCTGCCGCCGCGCTGACGGCCCTGCGGATTGCTCCCGGCTGCGGAGCATATATGATGGCTTCTCACGTATCAGGGGAGCCTGCATCCTCCATGCTTCTGGATGCCCTGGGAAAAAGCCCGTTTCTCACCTGTGACATGCGCCTGGGTGAAGGAAGCGGCGCGGTAGCGCTTTTCCCGCTGCTGGATTTTGCATCAGAGATATATCACAAAATGGCTTCTTTCCCGGATGCGGGATTTGAGCAGTACGAGCATCTGGAATAATGAGGTGTTTTTATGAAAGCGATGACATTAGACGAGAAGCAGATGATGGATTTTGATCTGCTGGTTTCTTCAGAAAATGTCCATTATGAGACAGACCTTACAATTTATTTTGTGCTGAACGGCGGATTGTCGGTGGGGTGTTCCAACAGCGTTCTTTCGCTGGCGGAGAAGGATTTTCTGATCGTCAATCCCTATCAGCTCCATTCTGTAGAACTGGAAGAGCATTGTCTTGCCATGCGTTTTCTGGTGAATCTGGGAAAAATTTCGGAATTTTATGATATTAGCGAGCTGGATTTTGTTGGGAACTCCGTGGAAGAGGAATCGGGACAGCACATGGCGCTGAGGGGGCTGCTGGAAAAATGCGTGGCTTTCTATTATGGGAAAAGATCAAATAACGGGCGGATTCTTCTGAAACTGAACAGTTTATATTACAATATAGCGGAACTGCTGATATCTTCATTTTCGGTTGTGAAAAACAGAAATGTGGACGCGGATGACAGAGAATTCGACGAATCTCTGATCCAGGAAATGACCAGATACGTTCATATGAATTACCAGTCTCCGGTTAAGCTGGAAGATCTGGCGGAGCATTTCTTTTTATCCACGGCCTATATATCCAGGTTTTTTAAAAAGAAACTGGGAATTAATTTTACAAAATATCTGACGGACATCCGTCTTGACGAGGCGGTAAAGAGGCTGGAAACGACAGACAAGACGCTGACCTGGATTGCCATGGACTGCGGTTTTCCCAATCTGGTATCCTTTAATGCTGCCTTTAAAAACAGATACCAGATGAGTCCCAAGGAATACAGAGCTTCCCTGCCCCGGATACGGCCGGGGGAAACTGAGGAAAATATGGATTCCAATCAGGCAGAGTTTCACCTGCTGGAATATTTTGAGGAGAGCAAAAATCTGATCGAAGATGATTATGAAGAGATGGAGCAGATCGAAGCGGATACCGGCCATTATACGATTCTTACCAAAAACTGGAATAAAATGATCAATATCGGAGGGGTCTCGCTGCTTCTGCAGAAAGAGATGCAGGATCATACCGTATTTCTGTGCAAGACACTTGGATGTGAATATGTCAGAATCTGGGATCTGTATGAAAAGCGGATGCATATTAATGCCGGGAATAAAAGCGGAAAATATAATTTTAACCGTCTGGACGCCTGCCTGGATTTTCTGACGGAGCACAACATTATGCCCTATATGGAGCTGGGATTCAAACCGTTCATTTTGCTGAAAAATTTTGAAGAATATACATTTGCCGAGGAGCGGGAAATTCCTTTCCGGGGTCCGGAGGAATATGGAGGATTCGTTCGGAGTCTGCTGATGCATCTGGTCAACAGGTACAGTTTAAGACAGGTTTCTGCATGGATTTTCGAGGTATGGTGTGATCCCCGGTGGTTTCCGGAGGGGGATGCTTCTGAGTATATCGCGTATTTTGAACAGGCATATCAGGCGGTAAAGGAAGTATCTCCTCATTCCAGGGTAGGTGGCGCCTACGACAGATCTTACGGCATAATTTCTTTTGAAAGTTTTATACAGCAGTGGAGCAGCCGGAATATACAGCCGGATTTTCTGTCGGTTTACTGTTATGAATCACTGATCAGAGATGTTACTCCGGAGGATGGAGGAAGGTGGATTCATGATGCAGAGGAAAAGAAGAACTTCCGCATCGAAGCGTATCTGAGGAGCAGAAAGCAGATTCTGATGAATTATGGCATGACGATGCCGGTTTACAGCAGTGAGTGGAATTTTACTGTCATAAATGCGAATGTGATGAACGACAGCAGGTTCAAGGGCGCTTACATGATGAAAAAAATCATGAATCTTTACCAGGATCTGGATCTTCTGGGATACTGGTTCGGGACCGATTTTTTTGTAGACGAGGATGAGGCTCCCATGCTGTTGAACGGACGATGCGGTCTGATTACCCACCAGGGAATCTGCAAGCCTGCCTACTGGGCAGTCCGCATGATGAACCGTCTGGAGGATTACCTGCTGAAGAAAACAGATAATGCCATGGTTACCATGGATGATTTTGACAGCTACGTGATCGCCTGCCATAATTTCAAGGAGCTGGATATCCAGTATTATGTCCAGGAGGAAAGAGACGTCACAATAGAAAGTATCCCGCATCTATATGACAATAATAAAAGTCTGATAATGAAGATAACAATTACGGGCGTGAAGAATGGAATTTACCATATAAAGACCCGTGTGGTAAATTCTCAGTACGGCTGTGTGCAGGACGAATGGATCAGAATGGGAAACATCGCGTTTTTAACAGCGGCGGACGTGGAATATATTGATCATATGTCCCGTCCCCATATTACCATTTCAGAACAGGCTGTGACAGACCATACCCTGCGCTTTACGACGAAGCTGGAGCCGCAGGAGATACAATCAATCCATGCTTTCCGTTATATGGAGGAGACACTGTGATTCGCTCATTTTTTCGCAAAAGGATTTGTTTTACTTTGAAGATCTGGCTGACATATACAGCGAAGGCGGACTGACAGGGCTTTTGCCGTCTGCGTTCGATGGAAGATGTCAGTTAAAGCTGACCCGAATCCCGCGCCAAGACCCGTGAGCGGATCCTGAATCTGCTTTTACCCTTTTCCGTCTTTGAAGAAGCTCAGGTAGACTCCCGGATCACCAGCTTTGTGGGAAGGAGAAGAGGGGTTATCTGGGCAGACGGATTTCTGATCAGTTCCAGCAGCAGACGGGAACTCTGGATTCCCAGTTCCCGCCGGGGCTGTTCCACAGTTGAAATGGTAGGTGTGGACAGGGTGGCATACATGGTATTATCAAAACCAAATACCTTAATATCCTCCGGAATAGAAAAGCCCATGGACAAACCGGCTTTTATGGCTGCGTGGGTGTGTTTGTCCGACGTGGAAAAAATCGCGTCGGGCGGTTCGGCAAGACGGAAAAAGTGATGCGCAGTGGTCAGAATACGCTGATAGGAAAAGTCAGATACCTGTATCACGTATTCCGGCCGGACTGCCATGCCGTTTCCTACCAGCATTTCTTTATAAGCCCGGTAACGGTTCTGCACATACCGATAGTCGTATGAGGAGGAGAAAAAGGCTATTTTTTTACAGCCTGCGCCTATCAGATGCGCGATCGCTGCCTTGGAAACGGCATAATCATCTATCGAAACATAGGGAATTTTCGTATAAAACGGATTGTATTCACTGCACTGTACTACAGGATATGCAGAATGCAGCTGTCTCAGAATATCTTCAGACAGCGGATACATAATAATAATGCCCGCAATCTGCAGAGATGCACAGTAATTGAAAAAGGAAAACATGGTGCTGCGCTGCGGAATCTCCTGAGTGACGATCATATGACAGTGCTCCTGCCGCAGATAATCTGTAATTCCTTCCAGAATATCATTATAAAAAGGATTGGCCCAGGTGGGGAGACATACCAGAATCGTCGGGCTCGAAAGAGCGTTCCTTTTTCCCGGAATCTGGGAATTCTTTGATCTGGTGGATAAATCCTCCGGGCTGATCTGATGAACTGCGAATGCGTCCAGTATTTTATTTCTTGTTTTTTCTGTTACAATATTCGGCTGATGAATCATCCGGGAGACTGTTGCCGGAGAGACTCCCGCGGTTTTTGCAATATCATAAATAGTAACTCTGGCTTTCATAATCTATATAAAATCCTTTCTGAACATAATCATAAATGATCCATCCTGATTTAAGTATGAAACGAAAAATGAAAGAACAAAAAACAATATGTTTTTGCTTGTTTCATGCACAAATATAGCAAAAATATAGAAGGAAGTGAACAATTAAATTGAAAAAATGTAATCGGATAAAAAATCATATGTAAATATTTTTTGTTTCTGAAACAAATTGTGAAAAACGTGTAAAAAGACAATATTAGAAATGAAAAATGCAGATAAATTAACAAATAGCAAATAGTTTGCACCGGGGGCCTTTGTTAAAATGTCACTATCAAAAAACGAGAGGCACAAAGCCCGAAAGAAGAAGGAGGATCTCACAATGAAAATGTGGAAAAGAATGTTAAGTCTGGGTCTTGCAGCTGCTATGTCAGGCGCGCTGCTGGCAGGATGTGGAAATGCGGCGCAGGAAAACGGCGGAAGCGCAGGTTCATCTGCCGAGGAAGAAGGCGCAGCGTCAACTGGCGGGGTTGAAGTGGAAGATACTGGTTTCACCCCGGAAAATACTTATAAGATCGGCTACAACTATTATGGTCCCGGAGCTTATTCCATCACAACACTGGCAAACAACCAGGAATACGTGATTCAGTGTTTCGGCAGCGAATCCCAGTCTGTATCTGATGATTTCCAGGTGGACAAGATCGTACAGGATATTGAGAACATGATTTCCGCAGGCTGCGACGGACTGATTGTATGGCTTCCGGCTGATAACCTGTATCAGACCGTGATCAATATGTGTGAGGAAGCGCAGATTCCTTACGTATTTGCAGATAAGGTTCCGTCAGATCCCGATATTATCGCACAGCTTCAGGAGAGTGAGTACTTTGCCGGAGCAGTAGGACCTGCCAATGCAGAGTATGGAACACTGATTGCGGAATACGCTCTTGATCAGGGTTATACTTCCTGTATTATCTCTACCGGAGCACAGGGCGATCCTACAGATACTCCCCGTATTGAGGCTTTCACAGAGGCATTTGAAGCAGGCGGCGGTACAGTAGAGCAGGTAGTTTACACAGACAGTATGGATAATATGCAGTCTTACACAGAGAATGCGCTGGTAGCTTATCCCGATGTGGATTTTGTATATGGTACAGGTTCTGATATGGGTATTGCTTCTGCGGCTGCAATCCAGAACCAGGGACTTGACGCAAAGGTTCTTGCATCCGGACTTGACTCCACAATTCTGGAGTATCTGGTTGACGAGGAGAATCCGGTTGAGTTTGTGAACGGCGATTACTGGGTTTCCGGTACCATGGCAACTGTTGCCCTTATGAATTATCTGGACGGCAACCCGCTGAGAGATGCTGAGGGCAATATGGTATTTGTAGACGATATTATGCCTTTCCAGGTAACTGCTGATACATATGAGCAGTTCAAGGCTACATTTATTGATAATCCCTGCTATTCTGCGGCAGAGATCCAGGCAATGAACGGAAAATACAATCCTGATTTCAACTATGACGCGTTCATGAGTGTAATTGACAATTATTCCTTAGAGGAAAGAGCAGCAGCGGCAGCAGAATAATCTGACCGCAGAAAGGGGTAGACAAAGATGTCTGTACAGAAATCCTTAAGTGTCGACCCGAAAAAGAGACGTCTCTATAACCAGATTCTGATTATCGCGATTGTTGCTGCGGCGTTTGTAGTCTGCCACTTTATTACAGGTGGCAGACTGCTTACCCCCAATAACCTGCGGACGATTCTGACCCAGGTTACCTATCCGATGATTGTTGCTCTGGGCATGATGTTTATTTTTACGGGCGGTATGATTGATTTATCCATTGGCGCGCAGATTATTCTGGCGGCCAATATCGGCGCGGTGCTGGTAGAAGATTTCGGCCTGGGATATCCCGGTCTGATTATCGGTACTGTCATAGCAATGATTGTATGCGAGCTTCTGAGCGCTTCCTGCTCCGTGTTTCTTGGAATACCATCCTGGGTGGCAGGTCTGGGCGCGGCTCTGGTATTTGAAGCGATTGCGACGATCTATATAAATAACCGGGCAAAAACGGCGGGGGCAGCAGTTGTTTATCTGGAGCACTGCCAGGGACTGGGAACTTTCCCTACGATCTTTATTATCGCCATCGCGGTATTTGTGGCGGCGTGGTTTATTTTCAACCGCACAAAGCTTGGTTTCAACCTGCGGGCCATCGGAGGCGGCGGTGAAGTTGCGGAAGCTATGGGGATTAACAGGAAGAAAACCATTATGCTGGCGGCCCTGGTGGGCGCGGTTATTATTGCCATCGGCGCAATTACACAGATTTCCTATACGGGACGTTTTACACCGTCTGCAGGTATGGGCTCTTTGAACGGTATTTTCAAATCGCTGGCCGTAATTCTGATTGCCGGTTCCTTCTCCCGTATTTTTAATGACGCGGTAGGCTGTGTGATCGGTGCGTTTATTGTAGCAGGACTGTTTAACGTATTGACTCTGATGGGTGTACCCTCCGGTACCGGCCAGGATGTATGTCTGGGTATTGTGGTGCTTGTATGCGGTATTCTCTCATCGCTGGGATATAAGGGGGTTATGAAGTAATGGCAGAAGAGATGTTGCGTATCGAAGGTGTCAGCAAAAGTTTTGGCCCTACCCTGGCAAATAAAGATATCAACCTTGTCCTGGAAAAGGGAATTCTGCTTGGCCTGGCAGGCGAAAATGGTTCCGGAAAATCTACGCTTGCTTCCATGGTATGCGGGATGCAGAAAAAGGACAGCGGTAAATTTTATAAAAATGGGAAAGAGTATGATCCTCATTCTCCGGCCGATGCGGCGGCTCACGGAATTTCCATGGTCGTACAGGAGCTGGGAGTAGTAGGAAGTCTTCCGGGAATCATCAATATGTTCCTCGGAAAGATGGATAAATATAAAAAGGGACCTGCAGTGGATCTGGCGGGGATGAGGCGGGATGCCGATGCGGTTTTTGAAAAGTGGAATCTGCCGAAGGTGCCCCTGGATGTGCCGGCCGGAACGCTCTCCATTGAGCAGAGAAAGATCATGGAGCTGGCGCGGGCATTGATTACAGACCCGGATTTCCTGGTTCTGGATGAAATCTCCCAGGCGCTGTCACAGGATAACCGGAAGATTCTCTATCAGTTTATTGAAAAATTCAAGTCGCAGGGAAGAACGATTCTGATGGTAACTCATGACCTGGAGGAGATGGTGGAGATCTGTGATCAGATCGCGGTGCTCCGGGACGGCGTGATTGTAGAGTGCAAAGAGGCGAAGGATTTTACCATGGATGAACTGAAACGGCAGATGATCGGCCGGGAGGTTTCCGGGGATTACTATCGTGACGACCAGAAGGAAAGCTATCAGGACGAGGTTGTCCTGGAGGTGAAGAATCTCAATGCTCCCGGAAAATGTGAGGATATTTCTTTTGAGGTACATAAGGGAGAGATTCTCGGCGTCTGCGGTCTTTCTGACGCAGGCATTCATGAACTTGGAACTGCGATTTTTGGTCTGGAGGAGCATACAGGCACTGTCTGTGTCAAAACTTCAGGCACTGTACTGAAACGTCCGGGAGATCTGGTAAAAACAAAAGGGGCATTTCTGTCTAAAGACCGTGACGCCAATGGTCTGATGCTGGATGCGGGAATCGGAGCAAATCTGGTGATCCCTTCCCTGGCAGAGCTTTCCGGACCGCTGTTTTTCTTAAGTCCGAAAAAGACGAGAGATCTGGCGGAAAAGGCTTCCAGAGAATTTGAAATCAAGTCCTCGGGACTGAATCATATTGTACGGCGGCTCAGCGGCGGTAATAAGCAGAAAGTAAACTTAAGCCGCTGGCTGGTAAAAGATCTGGATTATATTATTCTGGACTGTCCCACCCGCGGCGTGGATATCGGCGTGAAGGCGTATATCTACAGTGTGCTGAAGAAGGCCAAGGAAGATGGCAAGGCAATCATTATGATTTCTGATGAGCTGCAGGAGGCCATGGGAATGGCAGACCGTATTCTTGTTATGAAGGATCATAAGTTTGCGGCCATGCTTTCCAGAAACTGTGACTTCACAGAAGAAAAAATGATGGAGGTAATGTTGTAATGAAAAGTAAAAAATTCAGATTTGATATTAACACATGGCTTCCCGTTTTGATCTTCGTGCTGATTCTGGTGATTTTCAGTATTGCCACAGGAGGAACTCTTTTATCCTCCACGAACCTGCTGAATATTTTCAACCAGTCTGTAGCAACAATACTTGCAGCTCTGGGTATGCTGTTTGTCGCAGCCATGGGAGGCACAGATATTACCACCGGTGTTGTAGTGGCTCTTGCCGGCTGTTTCGGACTGATGGGAGCGGAGGCTTCCGGAAATTCCATCGTATTCATTATTATTTCTGTTCTGATCGGTATCGGATCCGGACTGCTGCTGGGATATGTGAACGCAAAGAGGAAGGTAAATTCCTTTATGGCTTCCCTGGCGCTGATGATCGCTTACCGTGCGGTTGTCAATCTGATCATGAGTAATAATGCCTACTATCTTCCGGACAATCTTTATGTGCTGGACAATACGGGAGTTAAGGCAGTTATTCTGGTAATTATGGTGGTTGTGATCATCTATATCTGGAGATTTACCAGATTTGGCAATTATGTCAGAGGCATCGGTGAGAATGAAGTAGCCATGAAGTTTGCCGGTGTAAATGTGGACAGGGTAAAAATTGCCGCATTTGCAGTATCCGGTCTGATGGCAGCCATTGCGGGAATCTTCACAGTGGCCCGGCTGGGAGGAACCAGCAATACTATGGGATCCGGCTTCGAGATGAGAGTTATGATGGCTCTGTATATCGCGGGTATTCCGGTACAGGGCGGGGAAGGTTCCAAAGTTTATAAACTGCTCTTTGGCGCCCCGGCAATTATCATGCTGGAGAATGGTCTGGTTCTGTGCGGACTGGATGCCGGAGTGACGCAGCTGGTGCGCGGTCTTGTACTTCTCGGAGCAGTGGCTCTGACCAGTCAGCTTGCAAAGAGAATGGCTTATGTGGGACAGGAAGGCGCCCGCAACCAGAAGGATGATGCTGCCGGTGCAGCAGCAGGAAATGGAGGAAATTGAAAATGAAAAACGGTAAATTACAGGTTGGAATTATCGGATGCGGAGGAATTGCAAACCAGAAGCATCTGCCCGCATTAAAAAATCAGGCGGATAAGGCTGACATGGCAGCATTCTGCGATATCATCGTGGAGCGGGTACAGAAAGCGGCGGAAGAATATGGAGTGGAAGGCGCAAAAGTTTATGAGGATTACAAAGAACTGCTGGCAGATCCGGAGATTGACGTGGTTCATGTGCTGACCCCCAACGTGGCTCACTGCCCCATTACCTGCGATGCTTTTGCGGCAGGAAAACACGTTATGTGCGAGAAGCCCATGGCACACAATACAGAGTCCGCAAAGAAAATGATGGAGGCGTGGAAAGCTTCCGGAAAGAAATTTACCGTGGGCTATCAGAACCGTTTCCGCGTGGATACCCAGACTTTACATAAAGCCTGTGAGGCAGATGAGTTTGGTGAGATTTATTTTGCAAAGGCGCATGCTATCCGCAGGAGAGCGGTACCTACCTGGGGCGTATTCCCGGACAAATCCAAACAGGGCGGCGGTCCCCTGATTGACATCGGAACACACGCGCTGGATATTACACTCTGGTGCATGAACAATTACAAGCCGGTATCTGTTATGGGTTCTGTATTTGAGAAGCTGGGACATTCCGAGCTGGCAACCCAGGGCAACATGTTCGGTCCCTGGGATCCGAAAACCTACGAGGTAGAGGATTCTGCGTTCGGATTTGTTAAATTCGAAAACGGCGCTACTGTATTTCTTGAGTCCTCCTGGGCTATTAACATGAAGGATTCCAGAGAGGCAGCCTGCACACTGTGCGGTACGAAAGCAGGAGCCGAGATTGTGGGAGCCATGTCAGGCGGCGGAGCAAGCAGCGGAAGAGAGTATGATCTGATAGTAAACGGCACCTATCACGGACAGCTTGTGGAGCAGAAGCTTTCTGAGGAAGGTGAAATCGCATTCTTCTCCGGCGAGTCTGCTGAACCGAAGGATCTGGAGTGTAAGCAGTGGCTGGAGTGTATTCTGAACGATACGGAGCCGGTTGTAAAGCCGGAGCAGGCGTTTGTAGTAACTCAGATTCTGGACGCGATCTATGAGTCTGCAAGAACAGGGAAAGAGGTCATCCTGAACAAATAAAGGGGAGGCGCAGAATGAAGTTAGGATTTGTAAGTGCGATTCTTGATCAGAGCAGTTATGAGGAAATGATAGATATCGCTGCGGATCTCGGATTTGAATGTGTGGAAGCGGCCTGCTGGCCCCGGGGAAAGGCGGAGCGCCGCTATGCGGGCGTAAGTCATATTGACGCGGAGCGTGTGCTGTCTGATGAAATGTATGCAAAGCATATTACAGATTATGCGTCGGAGAAAAAGGTGGAGATATCTTCTCTGGCTTATTATCCGAATACGATGGATCCGGATCCGGTAAAACGGGCGGCTGCCGTGGAGCATCTGAAAAATCTGATCCGGGCCAGCGCAAAGCTTGGAATCGGTATGGTTACGATTTTTATCGGAAGAGATCAGACGAAGACTGTGGAAGAAAATCTGGAGCTGGTGAAGGAAATATGGCCTTCTATTATAGAGACTGCCGAGTCTGAGGAAGTCCGTATCGGTATAGAGAACTGTCCGATGCTGTTCGGGACAGACCAGTGGCCGGGAGGGCAGAATCTTATGACAACGCCTTCCAACTGGAAGAAAGTGTTTGAGATTCTTCCCAGCAAATATCTTGGCATTAATTATGATCCTTCCCATTTTGTATGGCAGATGATCGATTATATTAAACCGATTTATGAATTCAAAGATAAAATCTTTCATGTTCATTTCAAGGATATCAAGATTTATCCGGATCGGCTGCAGCAGGTGGGAATTATGGGATATCCTCTGGATTTCATGTCTCCGAAACTGCCGGGATACGGCGATGTGGACTGGGGAAAGTATGTATCCGCTCTGACAGATATCGGATATGACGGGTACACCTGTATTGAGGTGGAAGATAAATTTTTTGAAGGAAGCCGGGAAAAGGTGATTGACAGTCTGAAACTCAGCAAAAAGTATATGTCACAGTATGTAATTTAGATGGGGAGGTATCAGGGATGAGTATTAAATTCGGTATTATCGGCTATGGCTTTATGGGACACGAGCATCTGGCCATGCTGTCTGATTTTGACGGAATCGATGTAACGGCAGTCTGCGATATTGAACCGGAACAGTTGAAGGATGTTCCCGAAGGGATCCGGACCTGTGTGGATGCGGAGGAGCTGATCCGGGACCCGGAAGTGCAGGTGGTGCTGATCTCTGCAAATAACAATCAGCATCTGAAGCTGGTAAAGGCTGCGGCAGAGGCGAAGAAAGATATCATCTGTGAGAAGCCTCTGGCATTATCTTTGGAAGATCTGGCGGAGATGGAGCGTGTGGTTGCTGAGAACGGCGTAAAATTCACCGTTCACCAGCAGCGCCGGTTTGACCCGGATTACCGTATGATTAAGAAAGTATTTGACGAGGGGACTCTCGGAGATATTTATACGGTTCAGACCGGTCTGTACGGATATAACGGAAATATGCATGACTGGCATGTTTATCCGGAGCAGGGCGGCGGAATGCTCTACGACTGGGGCGTGCATCTCATTGACCAGATGCTGTGGATGATTCCGGGCAGAATTACATCGGTTTTTGCGGATGTAAGAAATGTCATTAATGAGAAGGTAGATGATTATTTTAAAATACTTCTGATGTTCGAAAACGGGATTACGGCGGAAGTGGAGCTGGGAACTTATTTTCTGAAGGATGAGGATAAATGGTTTGAACGTCACTGGTTCATCGGCGGGAATAAAGGCTCCGCCTACGCTGACGGATTTGAGCCGAAAGGGAAGCTGGTGCGTACGACATCACTGCTTACGAATGTCAGCGGTTCCAGAACCATGACAGCTGCCGGACCGACCCGATCCTTCGGGCCTCCCCGGGAGGGTCTGATTGTTTCCGAAGAGCTGAAACCGGCGGGAACCACTCACAGAATGTATTTTGAAAATTATGTAAAAGCTTACCGGGGAGAAGAGGAGTTTCTTGTGACTATTCCTCAGGTGAAACGTGTGCTGGCTGTTATGGAGGCTGCCAGAGAGTCAGCCAGAACCAGGAAATCTGTTGATTTCGAAGTGAATTAAGCGGGTGAGAAGTTATGTCAAAGTATGCTTTTGGTGTTGATATCGGCGGCACCACGGTAAAAATGGGACTTTTCGATACGGAGGGAAATCTTCTGGACGCCTGGGAAATAAAAACCAGGACAGAAGATGACGGCCGGCATATCCTGGATGATATTGCGGGAAGTATGGAAAAGACCCTGGAAATCAAAGGAATTTCCAAAGAAGACGTCATCGGCGCGGGGATGGGTGTCCCCGGCCCGGTGGGCGCGGACGGAACTGTTTTCAGATGCGTCAATCTCGGCTGGAATGTTTTTAATGTTGAAAAAGTGATGTCCGAAAAGTGCGGATGGAAGGTAAAAGTCGGAAATGACGCCAATGTGGCGGCTCTGGGCGAAATGTGGATGGGCGGCGGAAAAGGCTGCCGGAATATTGTCATGGTGACGCTGGGAACCGGAGTCGGAGGAGGCGTTATCATAGATGGAAAGATTCTTGCGGGAGCCCACGGCGCGGCCGGCGAAATCGGGCATATTCCGGTGCGTGATGATGAAAAACTTGCCTGCGGGTGCGGGAAGCATGGCTGCCTGGAGCAGTATGCTTCCGCTACGGGGATTGCACGTCTGGCAAAGGAATATCTGGCGGAACATAAAACTGCGTCTGTTCTGCGCATGGCAGAGGATCTTACGGCGAAGGATGTATTTGACGCGGCGAAGCAGGGAGATGCCGCTGCGCTGGAGCAGGTAGAAAATTTCGGAAAAGTTCTGGGAAAAGCGCTGGCTTCGATATCCTGTGTGGCGGATCCGGAAGCTTTTGTAATCGGCGGAGGAGTCGCCAGGGCAGGACAGATCCTGATTGACGCTGTTCAGAAATACTACCGTCAGTATGCTTTCCATGCTGCCGGGAATGCGGAATTCAGGGCGGCAGTGCTTGGAAACAGCGCAGGTATTTACGGCGGAGTGAAAATGGTTCTTGCAGAAGAGGGATAAAACAAGGATAAGAGGTAATCCCTGGAGGGATACCTGTATGGGCGGAAATCAGCCCGAAAGAAGGAGGTAACTTATTATGAGCGAAAAGAAGGGAACGCCCAGAAGAGGAATCTGTCTTTACAGCTATCATAATCTTCTGGGAAAGACAATGACATTAGAGGACGCATTTGAGGAGATGTACGATACGGGAGCGACCTGTTTTGAATTTTTGACAAGCTATATTCCCAATTATCCGAATCCGTCCCCGGAGTGGGTGGATAAATACTGGAGACTGTGTGAGAAATATAAGATGCAGCCCTCAGAACTGGGACACTGGGCGGAGAATCATCTTCATCGCGGAAAAGGCATGAGTGATGAGGAAGTGGTGGAAGAACTGAAACAGGATTTCCGTCTGGCGAATCTTCTTGGCTTCAGGGCTTTGCGGACAAAGATTACATGTACCAACGAGATGTGTGATCCGGAGCCGGGATGGCAGTCCTACATTGAGAAAGCGCTTCCTTATGCCGAAAAATACGATGTACGCATGCAGAATGAAGTTCATTTGCCGACAACGCTTCATACGCCTCATATCCGTGATGAATATCTGGATTTTATTCACCGCACAAAAACAGAGCATTTTGGTTTCAATATTGACTTCGGCACTTTCCAGTATAAAGCGGCAAAGGGAATGGAGGATATGACCTGGCTTGATTTTTCTGATATCACTAAACCGGAGGAAATCGTTGACTTTCTTCCCTACAGTTATGTGTGTCATGCAAAATTTACCTATATGAATGAGAATTTTGAGGAAGAAACGATTCCGTATCCGGAAGTAATTAAGCTGATGGTGGATAATGGATGGAGCGGAGATCTTCTTTCCGAGTATGAAGGAGCCATCCGTTTTCATGCGGAAGAGGGACCGGATAAATTTGCCCAGGCAATGGTAGAGATTCCGGATCAGGTTCGCCGTCATCAGATTATGCTTCGCAATATTCTGGGATATTAAGAGAAGGAGGACAGGAAGATGGTAGAATTTCAGGCAATTCAGCAGCGCGGTTTTCATAATACATATGATAAGAACGGGGAAATTGACGGTTTTGAATTCCGTTTTGTTCCGAAATATTATAAAGGACTCTGGTTTACTCAGTGCCGTTTCGGAAATGTGGTTGTGGACGGCGAAGTTTATGACAGAGACGATATTATTTTTGAGTATGATGGTCTGGAGTACAGCCGGGAAGAAATGTTTGATCTGAAGAAATACTGGCAGTTCCGGACGCCTCTGATCTATAAGATCAAAAAGAAGGGCGGCCTGTCAATCGGATATCACGATGTGAGTCTTCAGTTTGGATGGGTATTAAATTACAATGGAGCTCTGGAAGCTGAGTTCGACGGCAGCGGCCTTGGAAATATGGCTCATATGTTCGGGGTTGACAATAATCGCCGGATGCTGCTGTGCAGATAAAAGGCAGGGCTGAGATATTGTAAATGGAGTCGGATGAGTTTTATAATAAACAATAAAAGGATTTATTGTGGATTCTCCGGAACAGTAAGAGCTGGGAGCCCGGATTCTCAGCTCTTGTTCCATTTGCAGAGGAAAGGAGGAAACGGAAACCAATGATCAGAACGTGTGTAAGTCTTTACAGCTTACAGGATGAATATCTGAATAAAAGAATGAATTTAAGAGATATTATGCATTTTGTGAAGGAAAACGGGGCGGAGGGTGTGGAAATCCTTCCGGATCAGATGCTGAAAAATGCGCCGGATATTTCTGATGATACAGTAAAACAGTGGGAGCAGATTCTGGATGAGACCGGACTGAAGCCGGTGATTGCGGATGTGTTCCTGAACACGAATCTTTATAAGAACAGAACCCTGACACGCAGGGAGTGTATTGACCTTCTGATTAAGGAAATCAAACAGGCGGCCCGTCTGGGGATCCATCTGATCCGCCTGGTATCCATGGTTCCTTACTGGGTCATCGAGCCGCTGCTTCCTTATTGTGAGAAATACGATGTGGCAATCGCTATTGAAGTACATGCGGCGATGGCTTTTGATATTCCGGAGACGAAGGCTTTTATCGATGAGGTAAAGAGACTGAACTCCAGGTATGCGGGAATCGTTATTGACACAGGTATTTTCTGCAGACGTTTTCCCAGAGTTGTAAGAGCTTATGAGACATTCAACGGAACCAGTCCACAGGTATTTGATTATATTGACACATTGTTTGAAAAGGGAACCGACCTTCATGCGGTGCTCAGAGAAAACGGCGGGAAGTATCCCCCGGAGCTGGAGGCGGCCATACAGTCGGATCACGACAGAATGTTTGTGCCTCTCTGTGACGGATATGAAAATCTGGATTACAGTGTATTGGATGAGTATATGCCCTATATTAAGCATTTTCATTTTAAAATGTTTGAGATGACGCCGGAGGGACCGGAGTATTCCATGGATTACAGGAGCCTGCTTCAGTATCTTCATGAACATGATTATGACGGATATGTGTCCACGGAATATGAAGGAAACCGTTTTACACTTCCGGGCCATAAAATGATGGAAAAAGAAAATGTTGCGGCACAGCTTTCGTACATCAGGGCGTGTCTGAAAGAGATTCAGGGATAAGGGGGCGGAATAATGTTTGATAATAATGTTTTTCTGGAAAATACCTGTGTAAATGTCAGAGAGAATGAGCAGATCATCGGATATGAAATGCAGACCAATATCACATACTACAGAGGCATCCCGCTGTCCATGATCGAATATATCAGAGTCAGTACCGACGGGGAAGAGGTTCCGGAGGAAGATATACGGATTTCTATTGACTGCAACGACTGGTTTACTCTGAAAGAGGCAGAGACAGTAACGACTTATAAATGGGAATACGGAGATCCTCTTTATGTCCGTGTATTGCAGGAAGGCGGACTGTCAGAGGGAATTCATAAAATAAAACTGACCGTGGCGACGCGGACTGCGTATATTCCGGTTCCTCTGGAGGGTGTGAAGGAACGCGAGGTTATGATTGACTGGGAGGAACACTGATGGATAAGAAAAAAGTCCTGGGAATTTCTTTTGGAAGAAAGATGATGAATACAGATGTAATGATCAAAACTGCTCTGATGGAATGTGAGAAGGCCGGATGTGAGGTACAGTTCATTCGTGCGGATGATCTGGATATCAAACCCTGTACGGGCTGCATTTCCTGTGTGGTGGGAATGACTTCCGGGAGGGGAAAGGGAGGCTGTCCCATCAGGGATGATTTTTATATCATCGACGAGGCGCTGATGGAGTGTGATGCGGTGATTGTGGGATCGCCCACTTATGTGCTGGGGCCTACCGGCCGTTTTAAATCAGTCTGTGACCGAATCGGACCTTCCCACGATATTACTTTCCGGAAAGCTGCCTATGAGGAAGGCATTGCGGCAGGAAAAGATCCGGAATTACTTCCGGATCCCAGATCTTTTAAGAAGCGTGTCGGCGCGCTGCTTTCTGTTGGCGGCGCTATGACGAAAAACTGGCTGGCCTTTATGCTGCCGACCATGTACGAATTTACCATGTCCATGGGGATTGATGTGGTGGATATGCATGAGTATCACGGAGCCATGGCTCATGAGCATGTACTGGGAAATGAGGAGCAGATGGACCGCATGCGGAAAATGGGACAGAATATTGCCGCTGCGGTTCTGGGGGATTCCGAGGAAGAACGTACAAAATGGAGGGGCGAACAGGACGGCGTCTGCCCTGTCTGCCATTGTGATATGCTGACAGTTTCGCCGGACAGAGAATCCGCAGAATGTCCTGTATGCGGCATCCGCGGTGAATTCCGGGTGGAGAACGGAAAGCTGATGGTGAGCTTCAGTGAGGAAGAACAGCGGCGTTCCAGACTTCACTGGGACGGAAAGCTGGAACATTCTACAGAGATCAAGACCCGGGCCGTGGGGCCGGGGCAGATTCCGGATCTGAAAGCACGGAAAGCGCCGTATATCGGCTATGCAGAGAAATAACACATTTATTTGCTGCTTATGATACCATAACAGAAAAGGAACTCTGCTGTGAATTACAGTCACAGCAGGGTTCCTTTTCTTCAATTTACATAAAGATTAAAAGCATGATAGGATTAAGAAGTACCTGCATGTGTGAATTAAGTTTCTGCCTGACTTGCGGTGTGTTTTCGGATATAGTAAAATGAATCCATATCCCATTCACGATTTTGTGGATGTGATTTTTTACGGAAACAGGATGATCCGGACATCAGTGCAGAACAGGGAAGGAAGGGGCTTTATATGTCATGGACACCGCTGCCGATCGGCGTAGAAAATTTTGAAGATCTGATAAAAAATGAGTACTATTATGTAGATAAAACTCTTTTCATAAAAGAACTGCTGGATATGAGGGGAAAGGTGAATCTTTTTACCCGTCCCCGGCGTTTTGGGAAAACGCTGAATATGAGTATGCTCAGATATTTTTTTGAGATGGATGTTCCGGGACGTGAGGAACTGTTCCAGGGGATGAAGATCATGGAGACCGGAGAGAAGTATCTGGTCCATATGGGGCAGTATCCGGTGATCAGCCTTTCTCTGAAGTCTATGAAACAGGCCACATATGAAGCTGCATTTTATTGTTTGAAAGAAGAGATTGCCAGGGAGTATAAAAGGCATGGCAGTATTCTGGAACAGCTGCCATATTCAGAAGAGCAGGAGAAGTTTTTGCGCTTTATCGGGAGGAAGGCATCTGCGGAAGAATATCTTGGTGCGCTGAAGTTTCTGTCTGAGTGTCTGTATACCTGCACAGGGAAGCAGTCTGTGATCCTGATCGACGAATATGACGTTCCTCTGGAGAATGCGTATTTTGCCGGCTTTTATGACAGAATGGTGGCGCTGATCCGATCCCTGTCTGAGTCTGCGTTAAAGACAAACGACTGTCTGGCGTTTGCAGTGATTACCGGCTGTCTGCGGATCAGCAAGGAGTCCATATTTACGGGATTGAATAATCTGAATGTGGTATCTGTTACATCGAGATCCTATGCTGAGCATTTCGGTTTTACACCGGAGGAGGTGGAACAGATGCTGCGGGATTATGGTCTGGAGCAGAATCTGGAAACTGTAAAAAAATGGTATGACGGGTACCGGTTTGGGGAGTCGGAGGTCTATAATCCCTGGAGCGTTATCAATTATGTGGATTCCTGCTATCATAATAAAAATGCTTTTGCTAAGCCCTACTGGTCCAACACCAGCTCCAACAGTATAGTGCGTACCCTGGTGGAGCAGGCGGACATTTCCGTGAAGCAGGAGATTGAAGCTCTGATAGAGGGAGGTACGATTACCAAGCCGATCCATGAGGACATCACTTATGACGATATGAATTCCACTCAGGATAATCTCTGGAATTTCCTGTTTTTTACAGGATATCTGAAGAAGATCCGGGAACACCAGGAGGGGGAGACGATCTATATGGAGATGGCGATTCCCAACAGTGAAGTACGATATATTTACAAGAACGCGGTGCTGCGTTGGTTTGAGGAAAAAACAGAGAAGAAGGAGCTGTCGCCGCTGTATGAAAGTATACTTAATGGAGATACGGAGACAGCGGCGGAGATCCTGTCGGAGAACCTTATGGAGACCATCAGCTTTTTCGATTACCAGGAGAGCTACTATCACGGGTTCCTGGCCGGGATGCTGAAAAATATGGGAAGCCATAATTATATCGTTCAGTCCAATTGGGAGTCGGGAAAGGGAAGGCCGGATATCCTGCTGAAGTATCCCAGCGTCCGCGGAAAGGCCGTGATCATTGAAATCAAGGTATCAAAGACCTATCAGGGGCTGGAGGAAAAATGCGAGGAGGCGCTGGCGCAGATTGAGGAGCAGCGGTATGAGGACGGACTCCGTCAGGAGGGATATCGGAATATTATGAAATACGGCGTGGCATTTTACAGGAAGGAATGCATGCTGAAGATAAAGAGGTAAGTACAGAGGATGAAAAATGATACAATAGTTTTGATCGGGATGCCCGGCGCAGGGAAGAGTACGGTAGGAGTTGTACTGGCAAAAATGCTGGGATTCCGTTTCGTGGATTCCGATCTGGTGATACAGGAAAAAACGGGAAAACTTCTGTACCAGCTCATTGACGGATTCGGGCTGGAGAAGTTCAGGGAAATTGAAAATGATATAAATGCCGGACTGAATGTGGCAAATGCAGTGATTGCTACAGGTGGCAGCGCAGTCTATGGAAAGGAAGCCATGGAACATTTTGTCCGCACAGGGACTGTTGTATATCTGCGGCTGTCCTGCTGGGAGATTGATCATCGGCTGGGGGATCTTCATGAGCGGGGCGTAGCCATGGAGCCGGGGCAGACGCTGGAAAGTCTGTATGAGGAGCGGTGTCCTTTGTATGAGCGTTATGCGGATATGATTGTTGACTGCGATAATAAAAGTCTGCGGGAGGTAGCCAGAGAGGTGTATGACCGGGTGCGGAGAAGAAAAGATAAATAAAAAGCTCGCTTCAAAGGCAGCTGTAATCTGCTACAGTTTCGGGGATCTTGCTTCCCAGTTTGTCTGGACGTTTGTGGGTTCCTATCTCACCATTTATTATACGGATATTGTGGGACTGGCGCCGGCGGCAGTATCTGCCATCATGCTGATTGCCAGAATCTGGGACGCGGTCAACGATCCCATGATGGGAGTGCTTGCGGAGCGGTCAGGATTCAAAGCAGGACGGTTCCGTCCCTTTATTGCCATGGGATGTCCGATCCTGGCGCTGTTTTCCGCACTGACGTTTACAAATCCCTGGGGCGGCGGAACTGCGGGCGTGATCTGGGCAGGAGCTGTATATATCATTGCAGGTATGGCGTATACGTTTACCAATATTCCCTACGGCGCTCTGGCGGGGGTTATGACGGAAGACGCTCAGCAGCGGAATCGGATCAATACATCCAGAAATATCGGAATGAATGTTGGAATGATTATTGTGAATGCCCTTTCTCCGGTGCTGCTTCTGAAATTTTCGGGACCGGGCGCAGAGATGGCTGTCGGCCGCGGGTATACCATGACTGCTGTTGTATACAGTGTGATTTCCATTCCGCTGTTTCTGCTTGTATTTTTCACTGCGAGGGAGAATGTGCGTCCTGTTCACAGAACAGATAAAGTGAATATCCGGGACACGATAAAGAATCTGGTAAAAAACAAATATCTGATGATCATTCTGCTGATTATGACTGCTTTTATGGGAAGGCTTGCTGTGATCAGCTATTATGTTATTTACTGTCTGGGATCCTTTTCGCTGATCTCACTGATTATGACGATTCCCTCTGTCGGAAGCATCATCAGTTCTTTTTTTCTGCCGTTTTTGGTGAAACGAATGGGAAAAAGGAATCTTCTGGCTGTCAGTACCGTCATTTCGGGGCTGGGGCTGCTGCTGATCTATTCTGCGCCTTTTGACTGTATTCCCATGGTGATAGCAGGCTGCGGTGTCTTTGGCCTTTCAAATATCGGCATGCCTCTGACACTCTCTATGGTTACTGATGCGGTGGATTATATGGAGCTGAAAACCGGAATTCGTACAGAGGGCTCTGCATATGCCACATACGGGCTTGCCACGAAGCTTGGAAATGCCCTGGGTTCTGCGGTTGGAGTGCTTTTGCTGTCATTTTTCGGATACGCGGCAAAGCAACAGCAGACAGAAGCTGCCATGCATGGAATCAATGTAGTTGTGAATCTGCTTCCGGCAGTTTTGTATTTTGCCGCTGCGGCATGCTGTTTCCTCTGGAAGATGTGTGATAAGGATGCGGAGCAGATCCGGGAAAAACTGAAAGAGAGGGATACAGCATGAGAATCGTATGTTTATCAGATTCATTTAAGGGGTCTCTGGACAGCGGCAGGATCGGCCTGCTGGCGGAGCAGGCAGCGAAAAAGGTCTGGGATGAGGTGTCTGTAAAAACGCTTCCTGTGGCAGACGGCGGTGAGGGAATGTGGAGGCTGTGGTAAAGGCAGTGGGCGGAAAAAGGGAATTCTGTACGGTCAGTGATCCGCTGGGGCGCGGGGTTACGGCGGAATACGGTATTCTGGATGAAAATACAGCGGTGATGGAAATGGCGGCTGCGGCGGGTCTTCCCCTTCTGACAGAAGAGGAAAAAAATCCCATGAGAACGAGTACCTATGGGGTTGGACAGATGCTCCTTCATATTCTGGACCGGGGCTGCAGGAAGATTTATATGGGACTGGGAGGAAGCGCCACCAACGACTGCGGCATGGGGTTTCTGCAGGCGCTGGGGGTGATTTTCCGTGATAAATCCGGGAATATTCTGGATGGCAGCGGCAGGGCCATGGGGATGGCGGAGAAATGCTGGAGGCTCTGGAGGCAGGAGCTGCTCATTTTGTCCGGACGGTGAAGCGGTATCTGGATGTAAAAGAGGCGAGGGCAGGCTGCGGTGCGGCCGGCGGTCTGGGTTTTTGCCTGCTGGAAATTTTGAAGGCGCAGAAGAAGCGAGGCATCGTTTCTGTTCTGGAAATGATCCATGCTGAGGAATGGATTTCCCAGGCAGATTTTGTGATTACCGGAGAAGGGCGGATAGACTGGCAGACTGCGAAGGGAAAAGCGGTCTGGGGTGTTGCCGGTCTCTGTCGGAGACAGGGGAAGCCCCTGATCGCTCTTGTGGGAAGTGCGGGGCCGGGAGCTGAAATGATCCATGAGGACGGCGTGAATGCCATTGTCCCGGTTCCCCGGGAGGCGGTTTCTCTGGAAACTGCGTTGGAAAAGGCAGAGGAATATTATCTGGCGGCAGCAGAAGAGACATTCCGGATACTGAAAACCGGGATGGAGATGGGAGCCGCGCAGCGGCTGCAATGAAGAAAAGAGCGGAAAGCGGCTGGCGGATATCTGTACAGGCGGAAAACAGTTCTGAAAGGAGAGAATTCAGATGATGGAATACAGAAAGCTTCCCCGTGGGGAAGAGAGAATCAGCGTGATTGGTATGGGAACCTCCGTTGTTGGAGCGACGTCTGTGGAAAATGTAGTGGAAACTGTTTCCTATGCGCTGGATCACGGAATCAATTTTTTTGATATGGCGGGCGGTCATGCGTCGATTTTCCCGGGCATGGGAAAGGCTCTGGAAGGGAGACGGGAGAAAGCATATCTGCAGATTCATTTCGGCGCGGATTATACGTCCGGAGAATATGGCTGGAATATCAGCCTGGACGGTGTAAAACGGTCCGTGGACTGGCAGCTGAAACAGTTAAAAACGGATTACATTGATTTTGGATTTATCCATTGTATGGATGAGGAAAAGGATCTGAAAGTCTATGAAAAGAACGGCGCCCTGCAGTACCTGCTTGATCTGAAAAGCCAGGGAGTGGTAAGGCATATCGGCCTGTCCACCCATGCGCCGGCTCTGGCGAACCGGGTTCTGGATATGGGAATTCTGGATATAATGATGTTTTCCATCAATCCCATGTATGACTACGGGCAGGGAGACTACGCCATCGGTAAGGGCAATGAGCGCTATGAGCTTTACCGCCGCTGTGAGAAGGAAGGGGTGGGCATTTCTGTCATGAAGCCTTTTAATGCGGGACAGCTGCTGGATGCGGCGGCGTCACCTTTTCACCGGACGCTCACGCCTGCCCAGTGTATCCAGTATGCCCTGGACAGACCGGGCGTGCTTTCGGTGATGCAGGGAGCAGCCAACGTGGAACAGCTTGCGGAAAACCTCTCTTATCTGGAAACAGAGCCGGAGGAGAGGGATTATTCAGTAATCGGTTCTTTTACGCCGGATGAAACAAAAGGAAGCTGTGTGTACTGCAAACACTGCCATCCCTGTCCGGCAGGGCTGGATATCGGGCTGATCAATAAATACTATGATCTGTCCCGGATCGGTGATACCCTGGCCGGAGAACATTACCGGACGCTGGAGCGGACTGCCGCAGACTGTATCCGGTGCGGTCACTGTAACGGCAGATGTCCCTTCCATGTAGATCAGATGGAAAGGATGGCGGAAATTGCCGCGTATTTCGGGAAGTGAGAGCGCTCCGGGCGGAATCAGAGAAATCAAAGTGATTCCGCCGGATTACTCTAAATAGGAATTGATTACATCCTGATATTTTTCGTAGATGGTTCTGATCTGTGCCAGTTCATCTTCGGTAAGGGAATTTTCAGCGTATTCACGCAGTCCTGCCAGGTCTCCGTTTCTGAGGTAAGATAACACATCGGAGACTGCGCCCACAGAAAAGTGGCTGTTTACAATATCTTCCAGAATAGCGCGGTCTTCTGCGCTCATAGAATCCATAATTGCGGCAACGTCATCGTCGGACAGTTCGCCGGATGAGAGCTGAGAAGAGATCAGCTCCTGAGTGACAGCGGAAACAAAGCGCTGTTTCAGCGGTCTGTAAATACAGAAAAAGCCGATCAGAATGACAATTATAAGAATAATAATAATCATAATAAATTTCTGCAGCGCGCGGGATTTTCCGCGCGTTTTACTTTTTGACATGGAAAAACCTCCTCTGTTTATTTCGTATTTCATTATACTACATTCCCGGCGGGAAAAATGTAATTTTAATTTTTTTTAAGAATCTATTTGCGAATAAGCGCTGTTCATAGTAAAATCGTTACGGAAAACGACATTGCGCATCGGAGAAAGAAGAGGAAGAACACTATGGCACTGATGTTTTTTGATATAGACGGAACACTGTGGGACAGGGAGAATGTGATTCCGGACAGTACGAAAACGGCGCTGCAGCTTTTAAAGCAGAACGGCCACCAGATTTTTCTGTGCAGCGGCAGAACCCGGGTTTTCATACGGGATAAGGAACTGCTGGCGCAGGGATTTGACGGTATTTTAAGCGGATGCGGAACCTGTATTGATTATAAGGGAGAGGAACTTTTTTATAAAAAGCTGGATACGGAACTGATGGAGCGTTCCGTGAAGATTTTTTATGAGGCGGATATTCCGGCCCTTATGGAGGGAAGAGACTGGCTTTACATGGATGAGGATATGATCAGCAGAGATGAATATGGAAAATATCTCTTGCAGACAATGAAAGACCATATTCAGCCTATCCGGGGGAATCAGAATAACTGGGAGGCAAGCAAGTACAGCCTGGTCATCCGGGACAGGGACTATGAGAAAGTGATCGGGCAGCTGAAGGATGATTATGAGTTTCTGGTTCACGGTAAGGTTGTAATGGAAGCTGTTCCCAAGGGGCATTCCAAAGCGACGGCTATCGCTGCTGTGTGTGAAATGCTCGGGGTTGACAGGACGGACACATTTGCTTTCGGGGACAGCGCCAATGATCTGGAAATGCTGGATTTTGCCGGGACAGGGGTTGTCATGGGCAATGGCAGTGATGTGGCGAAGGAGCATGGAGATTACATCACGGATGACATACACAGGGATGGGATTTATAACGCCTGCAGACATTTTGATCTGATCTGAGTCCCCTCGGTTTAAAAATTTTGTTGATTATTTTCTGTTTTTTCTGATTGACAGAAGGATCTTTTTTGAGTATTCTGAATATATGGTAATCATATGACTGACGGAACAAGTGGATGTAACCACATGGAGTATGATTGAAAGCCAAGCCGACCGTCTGGGCAAAAAGCCCGGACAGTCGGCTTTTTTTCTGCACAGGAACTTTGTTGCTGTGCAGTAAAAAACGCTCCGCTGAGGATTGCGCTGCGGCAGAGTAAAAGATGTCGTCCGGGCAAATCATGTGCAACTTATAAACAGGAGATTTTGTCATGCTGTTGGGACGTATTCATTCCATTGAATCTATGGGACTGGTAGACGGACCGGGTATACGGACGGTTGTCTTTCTGCAGGGGTGCCGTCTCAGATGCCGGTATTGTCATAATCCGGACACCTGGGCTCTCAGCGGGGAAAAAGAGCAGCTTCTGGCGCCCGCTGAGCTGGTAAAAAAACTGATCCGTTTCAAGCCTTACTACGGGAAGCAGGGCGGAGTGACATTTTCAGGAGGGGAGCCGCTTCTGCAGAAGGAGTTTCTGCTGGAGACTCTGAAACTCTGCCGGGAGGCCGGAATTCATACCTGTCTGGATACCGCCGGATGCGGGGAAGGCGGATATGAGGAGATCCTGAATTACACAGATCTGGTTCTTTTCGATGTAAAGCATTATACCCGGGAGGGTTATCGCGCTGTCACGGGACAGGATCCGGATGAAGTTCTGAAGTTTTTTGCAGCCCTTGAAGAGTCCGGCACGCCTTACTGGGTGCGGCATGTTGTGGTTCCGCATCTTACGGATGGAAAAGAACACCTGGAAGGACTGGAAAAATATCTGTCCGGACGGGCACAGCTTCAGAAAGTGGAGCTTCTGCCCTATCATGTCCTGGGAAAATCAAAGTATCACAGTCTCGGAATCCCCTGTCCGCTGGAGCGGACGGAAGCCATGGATCCGGAAGTGACGGCAGAGTGGCAGGAGAGGATCAACCGGAATCTGAATCTGAAATAACAGCAGCAGACAGCAGCCGGCAGGAAACAGCCGGGAAAGGAGACAGAGACAATGAGTATTGATGTAAACTGCACAGCGTGGAAAGGCTTTCACACAGGGGAATGGAGACATCTGGTAAATGTCAGGAATTTTATTCAGAAAAATTATACTCCCTACGAAGGTGACGAAGGATTTCTTACATCCACAACAGAGCGGACTGACAGGGTCTGGGAAAAAGCCCATGCGCTGATCGTGGAGGAGGTTCAGAAAGGAATTATTGATGTGGAGACGAATGTGGTTTCCGGCATTAATAATTTTGCTCCCGGGTACATCGATAAAGAGAATGAGGTAATCGTGGGGCTGCAGACGGATGCGCCCTTAAAGCGTATCGTAAATCTGTACGGCGGCATGCGGATGGCTACATCGGCTCTGAAACAATACGGATATCAGCTGAATCCGGAAATCGAGCGTCATTTCAGGCTTTACCGCAAGACCCATAATGACGGAGTGTTTGACGCATATCCGAAACGCACCCGTCTTGCGCGCAGCGCCGGACTTCTTACCGGTCTTCCGGACGCTTACGGAAGAGGGCGGATTGTAGGAGATTACCGGAGAGTTCCCCTTTACGGTACGGATTTTCTCATTGAGGAAAAACAGAAGGATCTGGATATGCTGGACGGCCCCATGACGGATGAGCAGATCCGTCTGCGGGAGGAAGTGCAGATGCAGATCCGGGCGCTGAAAGAGATGGCGGAAATGGCGGCGGGATATGGCTGTGATATTACTGTTCCCGCAGAAAATGCGCGGGAAGCGGTTCAGAACCTGTATCTGGCATATCTGGCCGGCATCAAAGAAAATAACGGAGCAGCCACTTCACTGGGACGGACAGCTACATTTCTGGATATTTATATTCAGAGAGATCTTGAGCGGGGCATTCTCACGGAGCAGGAGGCGCAGGAACTGATTGACCAGTTTATTATCAAGCTGCGTATGGTAAGGCATCTGCGCACCCCGGAATATAATGAGCTGTTTGGCGGAGACCCTACCTGGGTGACAGAATCTCTTGGAGGCATGGGAAATGACGGCCGTACCCTGGTGACAAAGACTACATTCCGTTATCTTCATACTCTGACTAATCTGGGGACGGCTCCCGAGCCGAACCTGACTGTACTGTGGAGTCAGAATCTGCCGGATGCCTTTAAAAAATACTGCGCAAAGATGAGTATTGATACCGACTCTATCCAGTATGAAAATGATGATCTGATGCGCCCTCTTTATGGAGACGACTACTGTATTGCCTGCTGTGTTTCCGCCATGAGCGTGGGAAAGCAGATGCAGTTTTTCGGAGCCCGGGCCAATCTGGCCAAGAGTCTGCTTTATGCCATAAACGGCGGTGTGGATGAGAAAAAGGGACTGAAGGTGATTCCCGGGGTTGAGAAAGATAATGACGAGGCGCTGGAGTATTCCAAAGTGCTTACAAATTATAAAAAAGTTCTGGCTTATGTGGCGGAGCTTTATGTGGATACAATCAATATTATCCATTATATGCACGACAAATATGCTTACGAAGCCAGCCAGATGGCTCTTCATGATACCCTGGTGGAGCGTCTGGCCGCGTTCGGCGTAGCGGGGCTTTCCATTGCGGCGGATTCCCTGTCTGCCATCAAATTTGCGAAGGTAAAACCGATCCGCAATGAAGAGGGGATCGCAGTGGATTTTGAGGTGGAAGGAGACTTCCCCAAATACGGAAATGACGATGAGCGGGTGGATGATATCGCTGTAGAGCTGGTATCTTATTTCTCGGCGGAGCTGAAAAAGCATCCTCTTTACAGGAACGCAATACATACATTGTCGGCTCTTACGATCACAAGTAATGTCATGTACGGCAAGAAAACGGGATCTACCCCTGACGGCCGCAAGGCGGGAGAACCATTTGCGCCGGGCGCGAATCCCATGCACGGCCGGGACGAAAACGGAGCCCTCGCGTCTTTGAATTCCGTGGCGAAAATTCCCTACCGGGCAGTATGTCAGGACGGCGTTTCCAATACATTTTCCATTGTGCCGGGAGCATTGGGAAAATCCGTGGAAGAGAGAAAGGATAATCTGGTAACCATTCTTGACGGATATTTTTCTCAGGGCGCCCATCATCTGAATGTAAATGTAATGGACCGTCAGGTGCTGCTGGACGCTATGGAACATCCGGAGCAGTATCCGACTCTTACAATTCGGGTATCCGGCTACGCAGTGAATTTCAACCGCCTCAGCAGAGAGCAGCAGCTGGAGGTGATTAAGCGGACTTTCCATGAGAGTATGTAAGTAATGTACATGATGGCTGAGGGTCTGTGCGGCGCTGTCGTATTTATGACCGGAACCGGAGTGACGGCATCTGTTTCAAACAGAGTGAAAAATAAAAAAGTGAGAAAATGAGAGAAAAACGGAGATATAGTGATGTATCTCCGTTTTTAATTGAAATTAGCAGAAAATTATCCGGTTGCGCATCCCTTCTAAAATGCATATTATACTGATTAGTGGTTAGCACTCGAAATAAATGAGTGCTAACAAAGAGAAAGTGATATTGATTATTTGAGAGGCAAGGAGGAATTATCATGAAGTTAGTACCCTTAAGCGACAGAGTTGTATTAAAACAGTTAGAGGCAGAGGAAACAACCAAATCCGGCATTATTCTGGCCAGCTCTGCACAGGAGAAGCCCCAGGAAGCAGAGGTAATCGCAGTCGGCCCCGGCGGCATGGTTGACGGCAAGGAGGTTGTAATGCAGGTAAAGGCCGGAGATAAGGTAATTTACTCAAAATATGCCGGCAACGAAGTCAAGCTGGACGGCGAGGAGTACATTATTGTAAGACAGAATGATATTCTGGCAATTGTAGAGTAAGAGACAACAGATAATTCAGATATGATATAAGATTTGATTTTAGGAGGCAGACATCATGGCAAAGGAATTAAAATATGGCACAGAGGCCAGAAAAGCATTAGAAGCAGGTGTAGATAAACTGGCGGACACCGTCAGAGTAACTCTGGGACCCAAGGGAAGAAATGTTGTACTTGACAAATCCTTCGGCACTCCGCTGATTACGAACGATGGTGTGACTATCGCAAAGGATATTGAGCTGGAAGACGCATTCGAGAACATGGGCGCACAGCTTGTAAAGGAAGCTGCTACCAAGACAAACGATGTTGCCGGCGACGGTACTACCACAGCTACCGTTCTTGCACAGGCAATGATCAAAGAGGGTATGAAGAACCTGGAGGCAGGTGCGAATCCCATCATTATGAGACGCGGTATGAAGAAAGCTACAGACGCTGCAGTAAACGCAATCGCAGCTATGAGCCAGAAGGTAGACGGCAAAAATCACATCGCGAAGGTTGCTGCTATTTCCGCCGGTGATGAGACCGTAGGAAATATGGTTGCAGATGCTATGGAGAAGGTTACCGGAGACGGCGTTATCACCATCGAAGAGTCCAAGACCATGCAGACAGAGCTTGACCTGGTAGAAGGTATGCAGTTCGACCGTGGTTATATCTCCGCATATATGGCTACAGATATGGATAAAATGGAAGCGGTTCTGGATGATCCCTATATCCTGATCACTGATAAGAAGATCAGCAGCATCCAGGAGATCCTCCCGTTGCTGGAGCAGATCGTTCAGGCCGGCAAGAAGCTTCTCATCATCGCAGAGGATGTAGAGGGCGAGGCTCTTACCACTCTGATTGTAAACAAACTGCGCGGTACATTTACTGTAGCGGCTGTGAAGGCTCCCGGCTATGGTGACAGAAGAAAAGCAATGCTTCAGGATATCGCGATTCTGACCGGCGGCCAGGTGATTTCCGAGGAAGTGGGTCTTGAACTGAAAGAAGCTACCATTGACATGCTGGGCCGTGCAAAATCTGTTAAGGTTCAGAAAGAGAATACCATTATCGTTGACGGCGAGGGTGATTCCGATGCAATCCAGGCAAGAATCAACCAGATCCGCAAAGAGATTGAGGAAACCACCTCTGACTTTGACCGCGAGAAACTGCAGGAGAGACTGGCAAAACTGGCCGGCGGCGTAGCTGTGATTCGTGTGGGCGCTGCAACAGAGGCAGAGATGAAGGAGAGCAAGCTGCGTATGGAGGATGCTCTGGCAGCAACAAAGGCTGCTGTAGAAGAGGGCATTATCGCAGGCGGCGGTTCCGCATATATTCATGCATCCAAGGAAGTTGCAAAGCTTGCTGACACTCTGGAGGGCGATGAGAAGACTGGCGCTAAGGTTATCCTGAAAGCTCTGGAAGCTCCGCTGTACTATATTGCTGCAAATGCAGGACTGGAAGGCGCTGTAATTATCAACAAGGTGCGCGAATCTGATCCAGGCGTTGGTTTTGATGCTGCAAAAGAAGAGTATGTGGATATGGTTGAGGCCGGTATCCTTGATCCTGTAAAGGTAACCAGAAGCGCTCTGCAGAATGCTACCAGCGTAGCGAGCACACTTCTGACAACTGAGTCCGTTGTGGCTGATATTAAAGAGCCTGCTCCGGCAATGCCGGCTGCAAACCCGGGCATGGGAATGATGTAAGAGAAGTCTTACTGAAAACAGAGGCGTTCAAAATGGCACGATGCGGAATGCACCGTGCCATTTTTAGGATTATGCATATGGTGTTATTTATATAAAAAGGAAACTCTTCCCGCGGAACAATCGTTCCATTGCGCTTTCCTGTTCTGACTTCAATAATTATCTGTGGATTTTTATATGTATTACAAAGGGGAAGAGGAATTGAGAAAGGTATTGATACTGGAAGATAATGAAAATGTACAGATACTATTGAGAAAAATATTCGCAAGTCTTGAAATTCACAGTTCTCTTTTTATTACAGATTCCATAAGGGAAGCTTATGCTGCCGCAGTTGATGATTTCATTGATTTGTTTGTGGTGGATATTGTACTGGATCACGGAAGATCCACAGATGTATCCGGTATTACATTTGTAGAGCGGATCAGAACCATTGAGCATTACAAGCTGATTCCGGTTGTTTTTATTACAGGGCTGGAGGATCCGAAACTTTATGCCTACAGTCAGCTGCATTGCTACAGTTATCTGGAAAAGCCTTTTGATTTCCGGAAGACCGTGAATCTGTTTCGTGAAATTCTGAAATATACGAGGATCAGGCCGGAGATTACGGAGAATTTCTATTTTCGGAAAGACGGCGTATTGTATTCCGTAGAAACCAGGAAAATCGTTTTTATTGAGATACGCGCCAAGAAATTGTATCTGAAATGTGAGGACGATCTTGTGATACTGCCCTATGTGCCGCTTTCCAGATTTGCGAAAGATCTGGATCCCCGATATTTTCTTCAGTGCAGCAGAAGTACAATCGTAAACCGCAGATATATCAGTTCTGTGGATACGGTTAATAATTATATCTCTCTGAAACGGGAACTGGGAAGACTGGACATCGGGCGGGTAATGAAATCAGAATTCATGAACCGGCTGAGAAGCGAATGATCTGCCGCGATGTTATTATATGCAAAAAGCAATTGTATGAACCGGAATGCATCAGGGTACTCTCTTATTGCGGTCATGGATTTCTGAATAACAGATGCAGCCTGCGGTTATACAATTGCTTATGCAATCGGAACCTTTTTCAGTCATTTTTCTGCGGTTCACTTACTTTTGTATTTTAACAGAAAAAGGATGGGAATTAAGAATTTAAGTGTGAACCGTGCTAAAAAACGTCTAAACGTATCGGCAAAAGGTTCGCTTTGGAGTTTATGGCGCGGTTCAGAGTGAAATTGATAACGTTCTGTGAGAAAAATACAAAAATAATGTATAAAATATCATAGAGTTCCTATGACATTTTATTTGTACGGAACCAGCGTTTCTGAAAAAATACATCTTTTTGCGGAAAGGTGTATTTTTTTATGTTATACTATTGGGAAGCAAAAAAGAGCAGGAGGATTGTTATGGAAAGGTATGCGTTTGGTATTGATGTGGGCGGCACGACTGTAAAAATGGGATTTTTTTCTGACCGGGGCGAACTGCTGGAAAAATGGGAGATTCCAACGGATACTTCCGATCATGGAGCAAATATTATTCCGGATATCGCATCAGCTGTAGAGGAAAAACTGGCGGAAAAACAGCTTGGGAAGGAAGATGTAATCGGTGTCGGCATCGGAGTGCCCGGTCCGGTGGATGCGAAGGGCTGTGTACGGCAGTGTGTAAACCTGGGCTGGGGAACTTTTCAGCTGGAGGAAGCTGTGGAAAAGGCGGTGGGACTGCCCTGCAGAGCAGGAAACGACGCCAATGTAGCGACTCTGGGAGAGATGTACAAAGGCTGTGCCCGGGAGTACCGCCAGCTTGTCATGCTGACTCTGGGAACCGGGGTAGGCGGCGGGATTATTATTGATGGAAAGATTCTGCCGGGAAGCTGCGGAGCCGCAGGCGAAGTGGGACATATGCCGATGAACGTTCATGAGACAGCCGTCTGCGGATGCGGCAGGAAAGGATGCCTGGAACAGTATGTATCCGCCAACGGCATTGCCAGAGTAACTGCGCTGGCGCTGCGGGAGACAGAGGAGGAAACAGTTTTAAGGAAACTGGAGAAAATTACCGCAAAGGATATTTTTGATGCGGCAAAGGCGGGAGACGCGTTTGCTCTGCGCATGGTTGACAAATTAGGAAAGACTCTTGGAATGGCCTGTGCCCGTATTGCCACAGTGATTGATCCGGAGGCATTTGTGTTTGGCGGAGGTGTGTCCAGGGCAGGAAGTATACTGACAGAGGTAATCGAAAAATATTATAATGAGTATGCTTTTAAAACCGGAGCGAAATTCCTTCTGGCAGAGCTCGGAAATGACGCCGGGATCTATGGAAGCGTTAAAATGATACTGGATCAGGAATAAATGACCGGGCGTCAGGGCAGAGAACCGGAAGGTCCGGAATGATAGAAAGGGAGGAGATTGCCGATGGATAAAGCGAAAACGGCGAAGATGATTGAACAGGGGCAGGCGGTTCTGGGGATTGAATTCGGTTCCACCAGAATCAAGGCGGTTTTGATTGATGAGGACAATCAGCCGGTTGCCGATGGGGGACACGGCTGGGAGAACAGGCTGGAGGACGGGATCTGGACGTATACTCTTGAAGATATCTGGAGCGGACTCCGGAGCTGTTACAAAAATCTGAAGCAGGATGTGGCGGAAAAATACGGCGTGAGGCTGACGAAGCTTGCCGCCGTGGGCTTTTCCGGAATGATGCACGGGTATCTGGCTTTTGACGGAAAAGGACAGCTGCTGGTTCCTTTCCGAACCTGGCGAAATACCATGACGGAGCAGGCGGCAAAGAAGCTGTCGGGGCTGTTCCGGTTTAATATTCCTCAGCGCTGGAGCATTGCTCATCTGTATCAGGCGATACTGAATGATGAGCCCCATGTGAAGGATGTTTGTTTTATCACCACGCTGGCCGGCTATATTCACTGGAAACTGACTGGTGAGAAAGTGGTGGGAATCGGTGAAGCCGCCGGAATGTTTCCGATTGACTCGGCGGCGAAGGATTATGAGCGGAGAATGATCCGTCAGTTTGATGAGCTGGTGGCGGATTGTCAGTATCCCTGGAAATTAGAGGAGATTCTGCCGGAGGTTCTGATGGCCGGAGAGTGCGCCGGCGTTCTCTCTGAAGAGGGGGCGAAGCTGCTGGACGAGGATGGAGATCTGGCATCCGGTGTTCCTGTCTGTCCGCCGGAGGGAGATGCGGGAACAGGCATGGCGGCCACCAACAGTGTGGCTGTCCGCACGGGCAATGTTTCTGCCGGAACCAGCGTATTTGCTATGGCGGTTCTGGAGAAAGAGCTTTCTTCTTATTATGAGGAGATCGATATGGTGACCACTCCCTCCGGTGATCCGGCTGCTATGGTTCACTGTAATAACTGTACATCAGATCTGAATGCCTGGACAGGACTTTTTGCAGAGGTACTGCGAACCTTTGGTACAGATCCGGATCCGGATGCTCTTTACGGGAATCTGTACCGGAAAGCTCTGGAAGGGGATGCGGACTGCGGAGGACTGCTGGCCTATAATTATTTTTCCGGTGAGAGTATTACCGGATTTGAGGAAGGCCGGCCGTTGTTTGTGAGAAAGCCGGACAGCCGTTTTAATCTGGCGAATTTTATGCGCGCTCATCTGCTGACTTCTCTGGGAGCTCTTAAAAACGGTATGGATATTCTGATGAAGAAAGAGAAGATACAGCTGGATAAGATGTACGGACACGGCGGATTGTTTAAGACAAAAGGTGTGGGACAGCGGTTTATGGCGGCGGCTATTGATACCCCGGTGTATGTAATGGAGACAGCCGGCGAGGGCGGCGCCTGGGGCATTGCACTTCTGGCTTCTTATATGAAGAAACGGACAGAGGGAGAGAGTCTTGCGGATTACCTGAACAGAAGTGTGTTCCATGGGGAAGAAGGTATCTGTGAGAAGCCGGATCCGGCCGATGTGAAAGGCTTTGAGCTTTTTATGGAGCGTTATAACAGGGGACTTGCCATTGAGCGGGCGGCGGTGGAGTCTCTGCTGTAAACGGCAGAGGACTTCATGCGGCGAACTGACCGGAGAAACTGCGGATCCGGGCGGGAACGAAAAGATTAAGGAGTAAAAGCTTATGCTGGAAGAGTTAAAGAAACAGGTATATGAGGCGAATATGCTTCTCCCGAAATATGGTCTGGTGACCTTTACATGGGGGAATGTCAGCGGGATTGACCGGGAAGCGGGACTTTTTGTGATCAAGCCCAGCGGCGTGGAGTATGATCTGCTGACTCCGGAGGACATGGTGGTTGTGGATTTACAGGGAAATAAGGTGGAAGGGCGGTATAATCCCTCTTCTGATACACCTACCCACACTGTTTTATACAATCGGTTCCCGGAGGTGGGAGGCATTGTGCATACGCATTCTCCGTGGGCAACAAGCTGGGCTCAGGCAGGCCGTGATATCCCCTGCTATGGGACAACGCATGCGGATTATATTTACGGCGAGGTTCCGTGCGTCCGGAATCTGACAAAAGAGGAGATTGAGGAAGCATATGAGTGGAACACCGGCGTCCTGATCGCTGATGAGTTTAAGGCCAGGGGAAAGGATTATATTGCTGTTCCCGCGGTACTCTGCAAAAATCACGGCCCCTTCACCTGGGGAAAGGACGCCCGTGAGGCGGTTCACAATGCGGTTGTGCTGGAAGAGGTGGCGAAGATGGCTGCCCGCTGTGAGTGGATCAATCCGCAAAACCACCCGGCGCCCCAGGAACTTCAGGATAAACATTATTACAGGAAACATGGCGCCAATGCCTATTATGGACAGAAATAAATGCTGCTGTTTTTCACAGCCGCTTTAGTTGTTGCTATTCACAGCACCCCACCCATATGCGCCCCCGTCGCCTCTGTCGAGGCTCCAGTTTTGCTCCTTGAGGAGCTAAGGCTGCTTATGCGGGTGGAGTGACAAAATATAGAAACATTTCAGTTGACAGGAGGATAAATTTATGATTCCACAGAAAAAATATCAGTTCTGGTTCTGTACCGGTTCCCAGGATCTTTATGGGGATGAATGTCTCGCAAATGTGGCGGAGCATTCCGGAATTATTGTGAACGCCCTGAATGCCAGCGGCGAGCTGCCGTATGAGGTAATCTGGAAACCGACACTGATTACCAATGAACTGATCCGCAGAACCTTCAATGAGGCAAATACAGATGAGAATTGTGCCGGAGTGATTACCTGGATGCATACTTTTTCTCCGGCAAAATCCTGGATTCTGGGACTGCAGGAGTTCAGAAAGCCTTTGCTTCATCTGCATACCCAGTTTAACCGTGAGATCCCTTATGACACGATCGACATGGATTTCATGAATGAGAATCAGGCGGCTCACGGAGACCGGGAGTACGGGCACATTTTTTCCCGCTTGAATAAGGAAAGAAAGATAGTGGTCGGTTTCTGGGAGGATCGGGAAGTACAGAAGCAGATAGGTTCCTGGATGAGCACTGCGGTCGGCGTGATCGAGAGCAGTCATGTCCGTGTTATGAGAATTGCCGACAACATGAGAAATGTGGCGGTAACTGAAGGTGACAAGGTGGAGGCTCAGATCAAATTCGGATGGGAGGTCGATGCTTATCCGGTCAATGAAGCGGTGGAAGCGGTTCATGCAGTTTCTCAGGCAGATGTGGACGCGCTGGTAGAAGAGTATTACAGCAGATATGAAATTCTTCTGGAAGGCAGGGATGAGAAGGAGTTCCGCCGGCATGTTGCCGTACAGGCTCAGATGGAGATTGGACTGGAGCGTTTCCTGGAGGCGAAGAATTATCAGGCTATTGTGACTCACTTTGGCGATCTGGGCGGCTTTCAGCAGCTTCCGGGACTGGCAATCCAGAGACTGATGGAAAAAGGATACGGTTTCGGCGGAGAAGGCGACTGGAAGACTGCGGCCATGGTACGGATCATGAAGATCATGACCCAGGGAAAGAAGGACGCCAAAGGAACTTCCTTTATGGAGGATTATACCTACAATCTGGTTCCCGGTAAGGAGGGAATTCTGGAGGCTCATATGCTGGAGGTGTGTCCTTCTATTGCGGATGGTCCCATTTATATTAAGGAGCAGCCTCTGTCCATGGGAGACAGGGAAGATCCGGCCCGTCTGGTATTTACTTCCAAAGAGGGACCGGGTGTGGCAGTATCTCTGATTGATCTTGGAAACCGTTTCCGCCTGATTATCAATGAGGTGGACTGCAAAAAGACAGAGAAGCCCATGCCGAAGCTTCCGGTGGCGACAAACTTCTGGACGCCCCGGCCGAATCTTCAGATCGGCGCGCAGGCATGGATTCTGGCAGGAGGCGCCCACCATACTGCTTTCTCCTACGATCTGACTGCGGAGCAGATGGGAGACTGGGCGGAAGCCATGGGGATTGAGGCCGTTTATATTGATAATAATACAACCATCCGGCAGTTTAAGAATGAGCTGAGATGGAATTCCATCTATTACAGATAGGAAATCCAGTTGATGGCATGATTTTGCAGGTGTGTCAAGAAAAAACACTTGACACCTGCTTTTTCTTGTGATAAAGTAGCCAGGGTGATTGAAATGGAACAGATTGGACGCCGGGTTTTCCTGTATGATTTTTACGGGGAACTGCTGACTGACCATCAGAAGGAAGTGTATGGAGATGTGGTTCTAAACGACATGTCTCTTGGCGAGATTGCCCGGGAGCGGGGAATCAGCCGACAGGGAGTGCATGACATGATCAAGCGCTGTGACCGGATTCTGGCCGGTTACGAGGAAAAGCTTCATCTGGTGGAACGTTTTTTAAAAACGAAAGAGGATGTCCGTCTGATCAGCGATTTGTCTGATCATCATGATCCGGATCATGCGGAGGAGATTCTGACACAGATTCACAGTATTTCAGGACGGATTCTGGAAGAACTGTAACCGGGACACCAGGAAGTTTTTCTTATACAGTATGTTCCGGACGGAGAAGATCCGGCCGGGGTACTGCAGGCAGCATCGAATGGAGTGAAATTTTTATGGCATTTGACAGTTTATCAGAAAAACTGCAGAACGTATTTCGAAACCTGAGAAGCAAGGGCCGCCTGACGGAGGCGGATGTGAAGGCCGCTCTGAAGGAGGTAAAGATGGCCCTCCTGGAGGCGGATGTGAATTTCCGGGTAGTCAAACAGTTTGTGAAGGCGGTGCAGGAACGCGCGGTCGGATCAGATGTGATGAACGGTCTCAATCCGGGCCAGATGGTGATCAAGATCGTAAACGAGGAAATGGTCAAAATGATGGGCTCCGAGACCACGGAGATTCAGCTGAATCCGGGGCAGGCCACAACGATTATTATGATGGTGGGTCTGCAGGGTGCAGGTAAGACCACCACGACGGCGAAGCTTGCCGGGAAGTATAAGCTGAAAGGTAAGAAGCCCCTTCTGGTAGCCTGTGACGTATATCGTCCGGCAGCGATTAAGCAGCTGCAGATCAACGGGGAGAAACAGGGGGTGGAGGTGTTCTCCATGGGAGACAGCCACCGGCCGGTGGATATTGCGAAGGCTGCTGTAGAGCATGCGGCGAAAAACGGCAATAATATCATTATTCTGGATACTGCCGGACGTCTTCATATTGATGAAGAGATGATGGATGAGCTGATCGGCATCAAGGATCAGGTGGAAGTAAAACAGACAGTTCTGGTGGTGGATGCCATGACCGGACAGGACGCAGTAAATGTGGCCAGTACTTTTGATGAGAAGATCGGTATCGATGGTGTGATTCTTACCAAACTGGACGGCGATACCAGAGGCGGTGCGGCGCTTTCCATCCGCGCGGTGACGGGCAAGCCGGTATTTTATGTGGGTATGGGAGAAAAGCTTTCCGATCTGGAACAGTTTTATCCGGACCGTATGGCTTCCAGAATCCTCGGTATGGGAGATGTGCTTTCCCTTATTGAAAAAGCTGAGGCGGAGATCGATCATGAGAAGGCTGCCGAGATGGAGCAGCGCATGCGTAAGGCGGAGTTTTCCTTCAATGATTATCTGGAGTCCATGAATCAGATGAAGAAGATGGGAGGACTTGCCAGCGTGCTCAGTATGATGCCCGGCATGGGAGGCTCTCAGATGAAACAGATTGAAGACGCCATGGATGAGAAAAAGATGGCGCGGATCGAGGGAATTATTTATTCCATGACCGCTGCGGAGAGAGATAACCCGTCTCTGTTAAATCCCAGCAGAAAGCGGCGGATCGCTGCGGGAGCCGGAGTTGACATCAGTGAAGTTAACCGGCTGGTAAAGCAGTTTGAACAGGCGCGCAAGATGATGAAGCAGATGTCCGGTATGAAGAAAGGAAAGCGCGGACTTGGCGGCTTCGGTGGTTTGGGCGGTAAAATGGGAGGCTTTAAGGGACTTCCGTTTTAAGCAGACGCTGTTCTGGCCGGATGGCCACAGAGGAATCCTCCGGAGGGTTCCCGGCGTTTATAGATAGAATATACTTTATGAATATCTGAGGAGGTGAATAGACATGGCAGTTAAAATCAGATTAAGAAGAATGGGACAGAAAAAAGCTCCTTTCTATAGAATCGTTGTTGCAGATTCCAGAAGCCCTCGTGACGGAAGATTCATCGAGGAGATCGGTTACTATGATCCGACCAAAGAGCCTTCAGAGATCCGCGTAGACGAGGAGGCAGCTAAGAAATGGCTTGCAAACGGCGCTCAGCCTACACAGACTGTAGAGAAGATCTTAAAGAATGCTGGCATCGAGAAATAATTGATTAGTGAGGGAAAAGTAATGAAAGAATTAGTTGAAGTAATTGCGAAATCACTAGTCGAGAACCCAGATGAGGTTTCTGTTACAGAGACAGAGAAGGAGCACGTGATCGTTTTGGAACTCCACGTTGCACAGGCCGATATGGGTAAGGTGATCGGTAAGCAGGGGAGAATTGCAAAGGCAATCCGTTCCGTTGTGAAAGCTGCTGCATCCAGAGAGGACAAGAAAGTTATTGTCGAGATCGTGCAGTAACGGGGGAGCGGCCGGAGACGGCTGTTTCGTCAGGCTGTGAAATGCAGTTCTTATATGGGATTCATTTCCCGACAGGAAAGCTTTGGCTGTTGTTCATTTCGGTCTCAGACGTCAGATGGCTGAGAGATTTGGGCAAAAGCTTTGTTTTGAAACCGATAACACAGAAGGGACATGACGTATGCCATGTCCCTTTTATCAGTTTCAGGGAGTGCGGACGGACCGCGTTTCCCGAAATTACAGATCAGACAGGAGCCGGAAGACGGCGGTGAGGAGCGAAAAGATGGAAGACAGATTTCAGGTAGGCATCATTTCCAGTACCCACGGAATCGGGGGAGAGGTGAAAGTTTATCCCACTACAGATGATGTAAAACGCTTTCGAAAGTTAAAGCAGGTGATTCTGGATACCGGCAGGGAGGAACTGACTCTGGAAATTGAGCGGGTTCGTTTTTTCAAACAGATGGTAATTCTGAAGTTCAGGGAATTCCAGAATATTAATGAGGTGGAGCGGTTCCGCGGAAAAAGTCTCTATGTTACCAGGGAAAACGCGGTGAAGCTGCAGAAAGATGAATATTTTATTGCTGATATGATCGGCATGAAAGTGGTTTCCACAGAAGGAGAGGAACTGGGAGAACTGACGGATGTTCTTCAGACCGGAGCAAACGATGTATACGTGGTAAAAAAAGAGGGAGCGCCGGAACTGCTTCTGCCGGCGATCAAAGACTGTGTCAGACAGGTGGATATGGAAGCGGGAATTCTGACCGTATATCTGATGCCGGGACTGCGGTAGGGGAGGCAGTCGGCGTCTGTTGTTTTTGAGAACACTTTGCCGGGCACGCGGGAATTTTTTCTTAAAAAAGTATGAATTCCTGATGGAAACTGACAAAATTCGGTGTGCCTGTGTTATACTCTGTGTTGTACTGTGAGCACTCGGTGCGGTGCTCTCTGATCTGGAAAGGCATTTGCACAGGAGGGTATAAAAGAATTATATTTAAGGGGTGTAGGATATTATGGCAGAAGAAAATACAGAGGTTCAGGAGAATGTTTACGACTGGCAGAATATCATGTTTCTTTATAATGCGGCGATTAAGGAGGTCCGGACGAAGCTGGACATTATGAATGATGAGTTTCAGTATATTCATCAGTACAATCCCATCGAGTATATCAAGTCGCGGATCAAGACGCCGGAGAGTATTGTTAATAAGCTGAAGAGGAACGGATATGAGAGTACGATTCAGAACATGGTGGAACATGTAAATGATATTGCCGGAATCCGGGTGGTCTGCTCTTTTACATCAGATATTTACCGTCTGGCGGAAATGATTGGCAGACAGAAGGAGTTTAACATTCTCTATATCAAGGATTATATAAAGCATCCGAAAGACAGCGGTTACCGCAGTTATCATATGCATATTACGGTGCCGATCCAGACAACGAAAGGTGTGGTTCCCACCAAGGTGGAGATCCAGATCCGTACGATGGCCATGGATTTCTGGGCCAGTCTGGAGCATAAGATTTACTATAAGTTTGAGGGGGATGCCCCGGATTACATCAGCCGGGATCTGCAGGTCTGCGCGACCATTGTGGCAAATCTGGATGAGAAGATGCTGTCTTTGAATGAGGCAATTATGGAGGCCAAGGGACGGCAGGAGACGCAATGAGAGAAAGGAGTATGTTATGAGTTCGATTAAAGATATTTCGCTGGCTCCCTCAGGAGCCCATAAAATAGACTGGGTACGGAAGAACTGCCCGCTGCTGCGTTCGCTGGAAGCTGATTTCTCAGCAGAACGTCCTTTTGAGGGGGTGCGCATCGCCCTTTCTATCCACCTGGAAGCCAAGACTGCCTATCTGTGCAAGGTTCTGGCGGCAGGCGGGGCCGAGATGTATATTACCGGCAGCAATCCGCTGTCCACACAGGATGATGTGGCGGCGGCTCTTGTGGAGGACGGGCTGAATGTATATGCCTGGTATAACTGCACGGAGGAAGAGTATAACGAGAATATTGCGAAGGTACTGGAGCATAACTGTAATATTATTATTGATGACGGCGGCGATCTGGTGCATATGCTTCACACAAAGATGAGAGATAAGATTCCCTATGTGATCGGCGGCTGCGAGGAAACTACTACGGGTATTATCCGCCTGATTGCCATGGCGAAGAATAATGAGCTTGGATTCCCCATGGTCCTGGTGAACAATGCTGACTGCAAGCATCTGTTTGATAATCGTTACGGTACGGGGCAGTCTGTATTTGACGGTATCAACCGCACAACGAATCTGATTGTTGCCGGAAAATATGTGGTTGTTGCCGGTTACGGCTGGTGCGGCAAAGGCGTTGCCATGCGGGCCAAAGGCCTGGGAGCCAGAGTGATTGTCACGGAAATTGATCCCATCAAGGCCATTGAGGCGGTTATGGACGGATTCGATGTAATGCCCATGAATGAGGCGGCGAAGATCGGAGATTTCTTTATCACGGTGACCGGCTGTGCAGGCGTTATTGATGAAGAGGATTTCCGGGTGATGAAAAACGGAGCGATTCTCTGCAATGCAGGGCATTTTGATGTGGAAATTGACATGAAGCGGCTGCGGGAGATTGCGCTGGATACCATAGATCAGAGAAAAAACATTACCGGTTATCAGATCTCTGAGGATACATGGATTTATGTGCTGGCGGAAGGACGGCTGGTGAATCTGGCCGCCGGAGACGGTCATCCTGCGGAGATCATGGATATGAGCTTTGCGATTCAGGCTCTGAGCGCGAAATATCTTGTGGAAAACGCAGAACATCTGACGGAGAAGCTGATTCCGGTTCCCCGGCAGGTGGATCTGGAGGTCGCAAATCGGAAGCTTCGCTTTTTAGGGAAGACGATAGATACACTGACTGCTGAACAGGAGGCATATCTGAATTCTTCCAGTATTCAGGCGGAGGAGCTCAGATGAAAAAGAAACAGACAGCAGTGCTTTTTCTGGCGGCGGCAATGGCCGCCACGCTGCTTTTGTCCGGCTGTACCAGTGAAGCTGAAGAAAAAGCGCAGGAATATAAGGAACTGGGAATTACCCAGATGGAATCGGGAGATTATGAAAGCGCGGTGAACAGTTTTCAGCGGGCGCTGGATCAGTCAGTGGGAAAGATCGGGGCACAGGAACTGGATATCTGCTATTATAAAGCAATGGCTCAGTATAAATCCGGCGATGCGGAAGGCGCCATCGAAGCCTGTACATCTCTGCTGGACTATGACGAAAAGAACTGGGAAGTTTATTATCTGAGAGGCAATATTTATCTGCAGGAGCAGCAGAATGAGAATGCTCTGGCTGATTATGCGGAAGCAGTTTCTCTGAATGATGATGATCTGGAATTATGCGTGCATATTTATGAAGATCTTGTCAGCGCCGGCCTGGGAGACAGCGGCCAGGAATATTATGATAAAGTAATGAGCGTAACTCCATCCAGCGGGGAAGAGTATTATTTTGTGGGAGATATGTATTTCCTGACAGGAAATAATGAAGAGGCAAAGACAAACCTGCAGAAAGCTGCGGATGAGGGATATGACAGAGCTCTGCTGCTGCTGGGACAGCTTTATAAAGCAGAAGGATCTGATGAGGATGCAAAAAATGCTTTTGCTTCCTATATGGAGAAATATCCCGAGGATGCAGAGGCTCTTGGCGAACTGGGAGCGATCGCCCTTTCTGCGGGAGAATATGAAGATGCGGTCACCTATCTGGAGTCGGCTCTTGAGGCTTCCGAGGGAGGTACAGATGCTGAAATTGAGAAGAATCTGATTGCCGCTTATGAATATTCCGGAGATTTCGAAAGCGCTTCCAGTCTTGCCAGAGAATATCTTGAGGTTTATTCTGATGCGGAAGTGGAGCGGGAGTACGAGTTTCTGAAAACCCGCGTGTCCGGAACCGATGCAGATAATTCCGGGGAGGATGACCAGGCAGATTCCGAAACGGATGATACAGATGCGTCGGCGGATGAGGCTTCTTAAGGAGGGTAGCTGAGAGGTTACGGCATGTTTGAGAATGATGAATTAGCAGAAAAAGTCATACTTGTGGGAGTCAGCCAGAGAGACGGCGATGACACGGAAGCTTCTCTGGCAGAGCTCTCGGAGCTGGCGGCCACCGCGGGGGCGGAGGTTGTCGGACAGGTGATTCAGCGTCTGGAGCAGGTGCATCCGGCTACCTATGTGGGTTCAGGAAAGCTGCAGGAGATCGGGGATCTGATCTGGGAGACCGATGCTGACGGGATTATCTGTGATGATGAGCTTTCACCTGTGCAGATGAAGAATATGGAGCAGGTTCTGGACATAAAGGTAATGGATCGGACGCTTCTGATTCTGGATATTTTTGCGGCGCGGGCGGCTACCAGTGAGGGAAAGATTCAGGTGGAACTGGCTCAGCTGAAATACCGCCTGACCCGTCTGGCCGGGTTCGGCCGGTCCATGTCCCGTCTGGGCGGCGGGATCGGCACCAGAGGCCCCGGAGAAAAAAAGCTGGAGATGGACCGACGCCTGATCAAACACCGTGTTGCTCAGCTGAACCGGGAATTGAAGGAAGTGATCCGCCACCGGGAAGTGACAAGAAGCCAGAGAATGAAAAATTATACGAAGGTGGCGGCAATCGTGGGATACACCAATGCGGGGAAGTCCACACTGCTGAATGCTCTGACCGGCGCCCGGGTGCTGGAGGAGGATCAGCTTTTTGCCACTCTGGATCCAACAACACGGATGCTTGAACTTTCCGGGAATCAGCAGATTCTTCTGACGGATACGGTAGGGTTTATCCGCAAGCTGCCCCATCATCTGGTGGATGCTTTCAAGAGCACTCTGGAGGAGGCAAAGTATGCGGATATTATTATCCATGTGGTGGATGCTTCCAATCCCGGGTGGGATACGCAGATGCATGTGGTTTATGAGACGCTGCAGGAGCTGGGCGTCACGGATAAGAAAGTAATTACATTGTTTAATAAGTGCGACCGCCTGGAGGGCGGCGAGATTTATCAGGACTTCCGGGCAGACCGGACGCTTCGGATTTCTGCGAAGACCGGATATGGTCTGGACAGGCTGCGGGAGACGCTGGAGGAGGTCCTGCGGGAGGGAAAGGTGCTGTTTCGTCATACTTTTCCTTACGACAAAGCGGGCGAGATACAGCGTATCCGCAAATACGGGGAACTTCTCTGTGAGGACTACAGAGAGGACGGCATCTATGTGGAGGCCTATGTTCCGGCGGATCTGATGTAAATGAAAAGGGCTGCTGCCTGCGCGGCGGACGGCAGCCGGGAG
>CAMLYL010000007.1 GCA_946491665.1 uncultured Lachnospiraceae bacterium
GTGACAGAATGTATATTGCAAACGCAACAGGATGCTCCTCTATCTGGGGTAACTCCTCACCGTCCACTCCTTACACGGTAACTCCCGAGGGCAAGGGTCCGGCATGGTCCAACTCCCTGTTTGAGGATGCGGCAGAGTTCGGTTACGGTATGCTTCTCGCAAACAATGCGATCCGTGACGGTCTGAAAGAAAAGATCGAGGCTATGGCGGAGAATGCAAAGAATGACGATGTAAAGGCGGCAGCGAAGGAATATCTGGATACTTACGGATCTGGTATTGCCAATGGTCCTGCTACGGACAAGCTGATTGCTGCTTTAGAGGCATGCGGCTGCGATAATGCACAGGAGATTCTGGCACAGAAAGACTTCCTGGCAAAGAAATCCCAGTGGGTATTCGGCGGTGACGGATGGGCTTATGATATCGGATTCGGCGGTGTTGATCATGTACTTGCTTCCGGCAAAGATATCAACATTATGGTATTTGATACCGAGGTTTATTCCAATACAGGCGGACAGTCCTCAAAGGCAACGCCTACCGGCGCGATTGCACAGTTTGCTGCAGGCGGTAAGGAGATGAAGAAGAAAGATCTTGCTTCCATGGCAATGAGCTACGGTTATGTATATGTAGCGCAGATCGCTATGGGCGCTGATATGAATCAGTGCGTGAAGGCGCTTGCCGAGGCTGAGGCATATCCGGGTCCGTCTCTGATCATTGCCTATGCTCCCTGTATCAACCATGGTATCAAGATCGGTATGAGCAAGGCACAGACTGAGGAGAAGAATGCAGTTGCTGTTGGTTACTGGCATAACTTCCGCTACAATCCGGCTCTTGCAGCAGAGGGCAAGAATCCGTTTACTCTGGACAGCAAGGCTCCGTCAGGCGATTACAAGGCATTCCTGAACGGCGAGGTTCGTTACAATGCTCTGGCTCGTCTTGACGCAGAGAAAGCAGAGAGAATGTTTGATATTTCCGAGCAGAATGCGAAGGAGAGATATGCTTATCTGAACAAGCTGGTGAAGCTGTACGGCGCGGAGGAGTAAGCTCCTGCGGAAAGCAGATAAAATGACTTTTATCGAAAAATTGTGATAAAAGATTTTTCAGAGACAGGAATCTGATTCCTGTCTCTGTTGTTTCTGTACCCTTATGAAATTTCCTGTTGTAAGTTCCGGGGGTATATGCTACAATTTTTCTGAATTTGATAGAATGCAGGAGGGTTTTACAGTGAGTAAGGTGGCGATTGTTACAGACAGCAACAGCGGTATTACACAGATGGCGGCGAAAGAACTGGGAATCCGCGTAATGCCGATGCCTTTTTATATTAATGGTGAGCAGTTCCTGGAGGATATTACACTGACGCAGGAACAGTTTTATGAGAGACTGACAGAGGGTGCGGCGATTCAGACTGCGGCTCCTGCCATGGCGGATTTCACGGAACTGTGGGACGAACTGCTGAAGGATTATGACGAGATCGTTCATATTCCCATGTCCAGTGGTCTTTCCAGTACCTGTTCTACTGCAACAATGCTGGCGCAGGATTATGACGGCAAGGTTTTTGTGGTAGATAATCAGCGGATTTCCGTTACTCAGCGGCAGTCCGTTCTGGATGCGATTATGCTGGCAGAGGCAGGGAAAACCGGTCAGGAGATCTATGATAAACTGATGGCGAATAAAATGGAGTCCAGTATCTACATTATGCTGGATACACTTTATTATCTGAAAAAGGGCGGCCGGATTACTCCGGCGGCGGCAGCGCTTGGCACGCTCCTGAAGCTGAAGCCGGTACTTCAGATCCAGGGGGAGAAGCTGGATGCTTTTGCGAAGGCGAGAACTGTAAAGCAGGGCAAGTCTATTATGATCAAACAGATTGTGGATGACTGCAGAGTGCGTTTTGGCTCTGAGAAAGGAGAGAATATCCATATTTCTATGGCGTATACGCATGATCTGGAGGCAGCGGAGGCTTTCAGGAAGGAAGTGCAGGCCGTGTTCCCTGATCATGATATTGTTCTGCATCCTCTTTCACTGAGTATTGCCTGCCATATTGGACCGGGAGCTCTGGCAGTAACCGCAACAAAGGCAATTACTGTAGATTGAAAAGAGGAAAAGGATGAATTTTGAGAAGTTAAAAGAACTGAGAAACATGGGTTTTAATAAGGCGGTGGGAGTCGTAACTACAGAGATTTCCGAGGGATATGCGAAAGCTGAGGTGGAGATCGGACCTCAGCATATAAATCCCATCGGTTCTGTTCATGGAGGCGTTCTCTTTACTATTGCAGATATCACTGCAGGAGCTGCGGCCACCAGCCGGGGCCGTTATATGACCACTATGAGCAGCAATATGAACTTTCTGCGGCCGGCGATCAATTGTAAAAAGCTGACTGGCGAGACCAGAGAGATCAAAGTCGGAAAACAGGTATGTGTATATGAAGTGCTGATTACAGATGAGACAGGGCGTGAGATTGCGATTGCTACAGTTACGTTTCACTGCATTGGTAAAACATCCGGAGAGGATTTCCTGAAGATTGCAGAACAGTAACCCGTCCGGACTGTATTTTCAAAGAATTTTACAGTTTACATCCTGTAGAAACTTGTGTATAATCAGAAAGTAAAAAGCGAATCTTTTTGCGGACTTTTTACGGTCCGCTTTTTCTATGTCTGTATACGGATATAGTACGTAAGGAGGAAAATAAAAATGGTAAAAGCAGTTGTTGGAGCAAACTGGGGTGACGAAGGTAAGGGGAAGATTACCGATATGCTGGCCAAGGAGGCAGATATTATTGTCCGTTTCCAGGGCGGTGCAAATGCGGGACATACCATTGTCAATGACTATGGAAAGTTTGCGCTGCATACACTCCCATCCGGATGCTTTTATAGTCATACCACAAGTATTATCGGAAACGGCGTGGCTCTGAATATTCCGGTTCTGTTTCAGGAGATTCAGGAAATTGTATCGAAGGGCGTTCCGATGCCGAAGATTCTGGTATCTGACCGGGCACAGATGGTAATGCCTTATCACGTACTGTTTGATCAGTACGAGGAAGAACGACTGGGGGGCAAGTCTTTCGGTTCTACCAAATCCGGAATTGCTCCTTTTTATTCAGATAAATATGCCAAGATCGGTTTTCAGGTCAGCGAGCTGTTTGACGAGGATGTGCTGAGAGAGAAGGTTGTGCGCATTTGCGAAACCAAGAATGTACTTCTTGAGCATCTGTATCATAAACCTCTTCTGAATCCGGATGAACTGCTGGAAACACTTCATGAATATAAGAAAATGGTGGAGCCTTATGTGTGTGACGTTTCTTCCTACCTGTGGAATGCTATGAAGGAAGGAAAGCAAATTCTGCTGGAGGGACAGCTGGGAACCCTGAAGGATCCGGATCACGGAATTTATCCTATGGTCACTTCTTCCTCCACACTGGCAGCTTATGGAGCCATCGGGGCAGGTATTCCGCCTTATGAGATTCAGAAGGTAATTGTAGTCTGCAAAGCGTATTCCAGCGCTGTGGGCGCGGGCGCTTTTGTCAGCGAAATTTTTGGCGAAGAAGCAGATGAACTGAGACGCAGAGGCGGTGACGGAGGAGAGTACGGCGCGACCACCGGCCGGCCCAGAAGGATGGGGTGGTTTGACTGTGTAGCCAGCAAATATGGATGCCGTCTTCAGGGAGCTACAGATGTAGCTTTTACAGTGCTGGATGTTCTCGGATATCTGGATGAGATTCCGGTCTGTGTCGGTTATGAGATTGATGGTGAAGTGACGACAGAGTTCCCTACAACGGTGAAGCTGGAAAAGGCGAAACCGGTATTGAAGAAGCTTCCGGGCTGGAAGTGTGATATTCGGGGAATTAAAAAATATGAGGATCTGCCTGAGAACTGCCGCAAATATGTGGAGTTTATTGAAGAACAGATCGGGTTCCCGATTACCATGGTGTCCAATGGGCCGGGACGTAATGATATTATTTACAGATAATTGACTGTATCATACCCGAAACGATATATTTCCACAAAAAAACATCACAGAATGTACTTTTTTTGTATGTTCTGTGATGTTTTTGTCTAATAAAGAAAATGTTTGTAAAAATCATTTAAAAAATCATAAAAATAGCTTTCGTTTTTGTTAAAAATGTAGTATAGTGTTTATGTAGATTGTGATTACTCAGGGGTAATTGTGATCATGAAAGAAACATATTGAAAGAGGGGGAAAGAAAGTGGGAAAAGAAATAGTTGCTATGCTTCTCGCCGGAGGTCAGGGTTCCCGTTTATATGCTCTGACACAAAAATTAGCCAAACCTGCAGTTCCGTTTGGCGGAAAATATCGTATTATCGATTTTCCAATTTCGAACTGCGTGAATTCCGGTATCGATACCGTAGGAGTTCTGACACAGTATCAGCCGTTTGTATTGAATGAGTATATTGGTAATGGACAGCCCTGGGATCTGGACCGATTAAAAGGTGGAATACATGTGCTGCCGCCCTATCAGAGAGCCAATGGATCTGACTGGTACAAAGGTACGGCTAACGCGATTTATCAGAATATTGCGTTTATCGAGCGATATGATCCGGAATATGTGATTATTCTTTCCGGAGATCAGATCTGTAAACAGGATTACAGTGATTTCCTGCATTTTCATAAGGAAAAGAATGCGGAGTTTTCTGTGGCTGTTATGGAGGTTCCCTGGGAGGAGGCTTCCCGTTTTGGACTGATGGTGGCCGATGAAAATGATAAGATTACCGAGTTTCAGGAGAAACCCAAAAATCCCAAGTCTAATCTGGCTTCTATGGGTATTTATATTTTCAACTGGGACATCCTTCGCAAATATCTGGAGGAGGATGAGGCAGATCCGGAGTCGGAGAATGATTTTGGCAACAATATTATCCCCAATCTGCTGAGAGACGGACGCCGTATGTATGCATATCATTTCAGCGGATACTGGAAAGATGTTGGAACGATTTCTTCCCTCTGGGAGGCAAATATGGAGGTTCTTGATCCGGAGAACAGCGGCATTGACCTGTTTAATGATGACTGGAAGATTTACAGCCGCAATGCCGGTATGACCGGACACAAGATCGGAGCGAATGCGAAGATTGAGAATTCCATGATTACAGACGGCTGCCGGATAGACGGTGATGTTTCTCATTCGATCTTATATTCAGGTGTGAAAGTGGCTCCCGGAGCAGTTGTGAAAGACGCTGTTGTCATGGGAGGTTCTGTGATCAAAGAAGGAGCGGTAGTAGAGCACTGTATTGTAGGGGAGAATGCTGTAATTGGAGAGAATGTGGTGATCGGCGCGGTAAAAGATGGTGAGGAACAGGGAGTTGCAACCATTGGTCCCGGTGTATATGTGGGAAGCGGCGCAGTGATTGGATCTCATGCTATGGTAAGAGAAAATGTAAAGGACGGTGAAGAACAATGGTAAAGACTGCACTGGGTATAATTTTTCCGAATACATTTGATGAACTGGTACCGGAACTGACCAGCGAGCGATTGATGGCTTCAATTCCATTTGCAAGCCGTTATCGTATGATTGATTTTGCACTGTCCAGCATGGTAAACAGTGGGATTGATAATATTTCTATTCTGGCGAGACAGAATTATCATTCTCTGATGGATCATCTTGGATCCGGACGGGAGTGGGATCTGACACGTAAGAACGGTGGCTTGACTGTATGGCCGCCTTTTGCCGAGAAAACCATGAATGTTTATAAGGGCCGGATTGAGGCGCTGGCGCATATCAAAGGTTTTCTGGCTTCTCAGAAAGAAAAATACGTGATTATTTCTGATACTAATATTGCGGCCAGCTTTGATTTTAAAAAGTTTATTCAGGCGCATATTGACAGTGGAGCGGATGTTACGGTTGCATATACAAGAGAGGAACTGCCGAAAAGTGTGCTGAATACAAGAATGATGCACAAGGGAATGTATTATACATACGATATTGAGGATGGAAGAGTGAAAAAACTGTATATTAATCCTCAGGTTCCCGGTGTGCAGAATTTCGGTATGAATATTTACTGCATAGAGAGAGAATTTCTGATTGAAATGGTAAAGGATGCCTATATGCAGGGGGCGGTTTATTTTGAGCGGGATGTTCTGGCAAAATGTCTGGATGAAATCAAAGTAGTGGGCTATGAGTATGACGGATATTATGGTCGTATCAGTGATATGAAGTCTTATTTTGATGAGAACATGCGGCTTTTGGAGGAGGAAAATCTGGATAATCTGTTCAGAAACGGAACAATTTATACAAAGCTCCGTGATGATAATCCGACCAGATACATCGGTTCGGCCAAAGTGAAAAATATTATGGCTGCCGATGGCTGTGTGATTGAGGGTGAAGTGGAGAACTGTGTTCTCTTCCGCGGTGTCAAAATCGGCAAAGGAGCAGTTGTAAAGAACTGCGTGCTGATGCAGGATACGGTGATTGAGGAAGACGCAAATATCGAGTATATTATCACAGATAAGAGCGCAATCATCACCAAAGGAAAGGAAGTGAAGGGCACAGACACCTTCCCGGTATTTGTGGCCAAGCATCAGGTAGTGTAGTTTGAAAAAAGGATCGAACGGGTCATAGAGAGAGGCTGTCGTCTCCCGATTTAGAGCGGGAAACGGCAGCCTTTTTCCTGACGGGTTATATGGAGCGTGTCTGTGATTTCTGCTTTGCGGAGGAATCTGCGGTTACACAGTTTCTTCACATTTCCAACGTAATATCTTCACATTTGCGGCGTAAATTGAAGTACGGCAGAATGACCAAAATGGAAAGTTGTGCCACAAATAATATAAGGAGGAAGAAGTTTTGGTTGAAATCAAACATCTTACAAAAAAGTATGGTGACAATGTGGCTGTAAATGATTTGAATATAACGCTGGAACCAGGCAATATATACGGTTTTCTCGGCCCTAACGGCGCAGGAAAGTCAACGACAATGAATATGATTACAGGCTACATCGGAGCCACTTCCGGAGAAGTAATTATTAACGGACATGACATAAATAAGGAGCCGGAGCAGGCGAAGAAGTGCATCGGATATCTTCCGGAGCTGCCGCCTGTTTACGGTGATATGAAGGTTCTGGAATATCTGAAATTTGTGGCAGAATTGAAACAGTTAAATAAGCATACAAGGATGGCAGATATAAAACAGGTGATGGATCTGACCAGGCTGGAGCCCATGAAGGACCGGCTGATCCGCAATCTGTCCAAGGGATACCGACAGCGTGTAGGACTGGCGCAGGCTCTGATGGGGCTGCCGGAAATTATTATTCTGGATGAACCCACTGTGGGACTGGATCCCAAGCAGATCATAGAGATCCGTGATCTGATCAAATCTCTGAGGGAGAAACATACAGTAATTTTGAGTACGCATATCCTGCAGGAAGTCAGCGCTGTCTGCGATCATGTTTTCATTATTTACAGGGGGAAACTGGTGGCCAGTGACAGTATGGAGCATCTGGAGGAGAAGATGAGCGGCGCCCAGCGGCTGAAGGTGACTGTGCAGGCGGAGGAAGAGAAAGTCCTCCGTATGGGTGAGATCCCGGGCGTGAAGTCTTTTGAAGTAACGGATACCAGAGATTATAATGAGAAGAAAACCCCGGAAAATGACGATGTGAACAGTCGGAAAGAGATTCATTTGGAACTTGGCGCAAAGCCGGGAGTGGATCTCCGGGAGCCTGTTTTCCGTTATTGTTCAGAGAACAATCTTGTTCTTCTGGAGATGACAAATATTGCAAAATCACTGGAGGATGTATTCCTGGAACTGACTGGCGGAAGGGAGGAACAGTAGTCTTATGAAAGCAATTATCAAAAGGGAAATAAGAACATACTTTACTTCCGTGATCGGATGGATTTTTCTGGCGGCGTTTCTGTTCGTATTTAATTTGTATTTCTGGGCATATAATCTGAATATGGCCTATGCATATATTTCTTATGCCCTGTCCGGATCCGCTATCATTTTTCTGCTGATTATACCGATTTTGACGATGCGGAGCATGGCTGAGGACCGGAAAACTAAAACAGATCAGCTTCTATATACCGCTCCTCTGTCTGTACCGAGAATTGTATTTGGAAAGTTTCTGGCAATGGTAGCTGTTTTCAGTATTGCAATAGGTATTGTGTGCATCTGCCCTCTGATTATGAACACCTTCGGATCTGTGCCTTTTGGCGAGAGCTATACTGCAATTCTCGGTGTTTGGCTGTATGGTCTGCTGGCAATTTCAATCGGTCTGTTTTTGTCGGCGGTAACCGAGAGTCAGGTGATAGCGGCGGTGCTGTCCTTTGCGGTTCTGTTTCTGGGCTATATGATGGACGGCATTATCAGCAGTATTACCACATCGGAAAATGTTCTGACAAAAATTCTTGGCTGTCTGGCGATTGCACGTCCTCTGGACAATTTTAATACTGGCGTTATGGATATCACGGGTATAGTTTACTATGTTACGGGAACTGCGCTGTTTTTGTTCCTGACCTGCCAGGTAGTTCAGAAGTTCCGCTGGTCAGTCAGCTCGAAAAAGATAAGACGGGGGGTATTCAACTCCACATTTGTGCTGATCGGCATTGCGATTACGGTAGTTGTGAACGTACTGGTTTCCCAGCTTCCTGATTCGATAAAAAATATTGACGTAACCGGACAGAAGCTTTATACTTTGACAGACGATACCTATGAAGTGCTGGATTCCCTGAATGACGATATTACGATGTATGTTCTGTCCGCGGAGGATTCTGCAGATTCTACGCTGAAGAAAACTCTGGAACGATATGAGGAGGGAAGCGATCATATTACGGTGGAGTATATCGATCCCGCGGTTTCACCTAATTTTTATACTACCTATACAGACACTGCACCTTCGGAGGGCAGCGTGATTGTGGCCTGCGGAGACCGATCCAGGGTTGTGGATTACAGTGATATATATGAGTACACTGTAGATTACAGCACATATACCCAGTCGATCAGTTCTTACGATGGGGAGGGGCAGCTTACCAGTGCGGTTACTTATGTGACCAGTGAGGATATGCAGAAGGTGTATGCAATAACCGGTCACGGTGAGACAGACCTGGGATCTTCTTTCACACAGGCGCTGGAGAAAATGAATCTTTCTGTGGAAAGTCTGACACTGCTTACCAGTGAGACCGTTCCGGACGATGCAGCGGCAATTATTATTAATGGTCCCACGACAGATTTCTCAGCGGATGATGCGCAGAAGGTGGCGGATTATCTGGCGGGCGGTGGAAAAGCTCTGATTACATCTTCTTACGAGGCGACGGGAGATATGACGAATTTCAACTCGATTCTGTCACAGTATGGACTGAATGTAAACCAGGGAATGATCATGGAAGGGGATATGACTCATTGTTATCAGTATCCGTTTTACCTGCTTCCGGATGTGCAGTCTGCATCCCAGACCTCCAATGTGGAAGGTTATGTAATGATGCTGAATGCCCAGCCGGTTGAATTTACCCAGGAGGATTCTGAAACACTGACATATACTTCTTTGCTGGAGACTTCATCATCAGCATATTTAAAGAGTGATCTGGTAAATCTGACTACCTATGAGAAAGAAGACGGTGACGAAGAAGGAACTTTTGTGATCGGCGCCAATGTAACAGATTCAGAGACCGGAGCGGATATTACCGTAATTGGTTCTGTAGCCGCATTCAATGATCAGGTGGACAGTTATGTATCCGGTCAGAATCTGGAATTGTTCAAGGGGATTGTCAGCGGATACTCAGATTCAGAGACTGCGGTATCCATTGACGCGAAGGATTACTCCTATGCGAACCTGAATGTTAATCAGGCATTGATTTTTGTCGGCGCGGGAATTCTGATTGTAATGATTCCGGTGGTTTTGATTATTTGCGGTATCATAATCTGGTTTAGAAGAAGAAAAGCTTAAAACGGGAGGATGCAATGAAAAAGAAACTGTATATTATTTTGCTGATAATACTGGCTATTGCCGTGGCTGTCCTTGTGGGAGTGGTTTTTGGCAAAAAAGCAAATGAGCAGCGGGAGCAGGAAGCAGAGGAAGCCAATACAGTTTATGTGAATCAGTTTGATGTCAGTGATGTAACGGCCTTTTCTTATCTGATTGATAATCAGGTTGCCATGTTCAGCCTGGAGGACGGAGTCTGGTCTTATATGTCAGATACTTCCTGGACGCTTGACACAGAAAAAGTGGAGGACTTTCTGACACAGATGAGTGAGGTTACTGCAAATACAGTGATCGAAGATGCAGAAGATACGTCACAGTATGGTATTGATCAACCAACACAGATGTTTGCTGTCGTGTTTTCTGACGGCAGTTCTCTGACCTATCTTTTCGGTTCTGAGAATGATGTGGTAGGAGGAACCTATCTCCAGGTTACTGATGATGCGGATGATACGAACAATCAGAATATTTATCTGGTGGACAGTTCGGTGGTAAGTTCCGATCTGAGCCGGTCTGCGGAGAGCTTCCAGGTGGATGAAGACGGAGACAGCGTATCAGAGTAAAACGGTTCAGGACAAACGGGAAATAAAACAGGGGGAAGAGCGTGAATCATTTTACACACTCTGTCCCCTGTTCTGGAAATTTACTGTTCTTTGTCTGTATCAGTTTCGGACTGATCCGCCTGCGAGTCAGATGTTCCCAGCTTTAATCGTTTCAGTTCTTCACGTGCTTCCGGAGAATAGTTTCGTTTCAAAACCTTGTAGATTAATGAGTAAGCCCAGAGAAGCACCGGAAGTACAATCGTTGCGTAAATGGCTGCCCGCAAAAGCCGCATGGCAGTGTCGCTTCCGATGCAGGCCAGGACTACTGTGGAAACATAGAGTCCCAGCAGGACAATGACGCCGATCAGTGCAGTAATCTGTTTTAGTCTTTTCATCTGTATGTTCCTCCGACTACGGCAGCTGTTTATATAGTTAAGCGCACCTATTGTATCATACTCCCTGCCAAAACTCAACGCCGGAAGGTGATTCTGTGATGAAGGATCCATATGGTTTCGCTCTGGCTGTGAAGAACTTACCAGATTCCGAGGAACCACTGCAAGAGGAGACTGACAAGCGTGATGCCCATCCAGCAGCAGAGTCCTGCCAGAATGGGCTTTCCTCCGGTTCGTATGAGTCTGACTATATTTGTATTCAGGCCGATTGCTGCCATTGCCATGATAATAAAAAATTTGCTCAGTGATTTGAAGGGCGTAAAAATTTCAGGGGAAGCGCCCAGAGATACAGCGGCGGTTGTAATGACGGAAGCGCCTGCGAAGGCAAGGATAAAATACGGGAAAACTTTTCGCAGATTTGTTTTCTGCGCAGTGGTACCTGCCTTTTTTGTCCGGAAGAATGCCAGAAACAGGGTGATTGGGATAATTGCCAGAGTCCGGGTAAGTTTGACGGTGACGGCTTTATCCAGAGTGGCATTTCCCAGACCGTAAATGGAATCCCAGGTAGAAGCGGCGGCGGTTACCGAGGAAGTGTCGTTAACTGCGGTTCCGACAAAAATACCGAAGGCTTCCCCGTCTGTTGTGGAAAATCCGATCAGGCCGCCCAGAAAAGGGAAAAAAAGAGCGGCAATTACGTTAAAAAGGAAGATAACGGATATGGATTGTGCAACTTCCTCATCGTCCGCACCTATGACCGGAGCAGCGGCGGCAATAGCAGAACCACCGCAGATGGCGGAACCCACGCCTACCAGAACAGCGGTTCTGACAGGAATGTGAAGAAGTTTCTGAAGAAGGGCGGCAATGATCAGAGCAGCTGTAATGGTGGCGGCAATAATGGGGAGGGATTGCCTTCCTGTTTCCAGAATAATGTTCAGATTCAGTCCGAAACCCAGCAGAATAACGGCGAACTGCAGTATTTTTTTGGAGACGAAGGTGATGCCTGGCTGCAGCAGGGTTCTATTTTTCATAAAAATGGTAATTATCATTCCCAGAAGAATGGCGAAAACCGGCCCGCCGATCACCGGGATCCGCCGACCGAGAATTGCGGCGGCTACAGCGATAAGCAGGCAGAAAAAGAAGCCGCTTACCACGGACGGTTTCGCGTCGGGCTTTCTGTGGTTTGAAAAAGAATGACAGGATGTATTTCTGTTCATATGAAAATTCCTCCGTATATGGATGTGGCGGGTTCGCGGGAGCGAATCCCGAAGTACCCTATGAGTCAGAAAAATTCTCCGGAACCCAAAAACAGATTCCGGAGATGTCATAGGGGAGGATAAGTTATAGGAAGACGGTTTTCGGGGGGTTTGAAAACCGCCTTACTGATCATATTATAGGCAAAATCCGGAAAGATATTCACAGGATGGAAAAAATATTGCTTTTTCGGAGCGGCCGGTCAGGAAAAAGTATTTGAAAAATATGGGAAGATGATGTATACTACTTCTACATATGCATATATCAAATTAATTTTAGGAAGAATAAGGTGGTATAAAAATGGGATTATTACAGGAATGGCAGGCGATTGCCTTCAATGAAAAAGCAAACCAGCAGGAGCTTCAGAAGTTCTGGAACCGCTATTTTCTGCTTGAAAAGGGTGTGTATGAGCAGCTCTTAAGCAATCCTGACGAAGTAGTGGAGGGCACTGTGAAGGAGCTGGCTGAGAAGTATAATCTGGAAGTTATGGCTATGGTTGGTTTCCTGGACGGTATCAACGAGAGTCTGATTACTCCCAATGATCTGGAGGATCTCAGCGAGGATTCCCATGTGAGCCTTGCTTTTGACAAGGAGCTTCTTTATAAGAATATGGTGGATGCCAAGGCTGACTGGCTTTACGAGCTTCCCCAGTGGAAGGAGATTTTCTCTGAGGAGAAGCTGAGAGAACTGTACCGGGAGCAGAAGAAGTCCGGTACGGTAGTGAAGGCGGCAAAGGTTTATCCCAATGATCCCTGTCCCTGCGGCAGCGGCAAGAAGTATAAAAAGTGCTGCGGAAGAAACGCGTAAAACAGTGGTTGACAAATGAATCATTCCCCGCCTATAATGGGAAAAGAGCCGGAGGATTTCAGAATCAGATTCCGGCAGAACAAAGCATAACACGCTGAAGAGACGAGTAAAATGTGAAAGACTCCAGAGAGGGATGCCGTTGTGCTGAAAGCATCTCAGTCCGGAAGCATTTGAAAACCACCTCTGAGTGGCCCCAATCCGGCCCGGTGATTCCGTTATCATCATTTATAAGAGGTTTTCTGTACGCACGCTGTGCGGCAGGAGGCAACCGGGGTGGAACCGCGAGCAGAGAATATATGCCCGTCCCCTGTGAGATTTCTCACAGGAGACGGGATTTTTTATCTTGCAGGAAACTTTGTATCCCTGTAAAAAAAGCTTCGCTGGGATCGCACTGCGGCGGAATCTGCGGAGCCTCTGGTAAAACAGCAAACGATAACAATATAAATATAAAGGAGAGAGCATTATGATTATTACATTAAAAGACGGCTCTTCAAAAGAGTACGCGGAAAGCAAAACAGTCTATGAAATTGCAAAGGATATCAGCGAGGGTCTGGCCCGTGCGGCCTGTGCCGGAGAATTAAATGGAGAGGTAGTAGATCTGAGAACGGTCGTATCTGAGGATGCAGCCCTGAATATTCTGACTGCCAGTGATCCGGCGGGGCTGTCAACGATTCGTCATACGGCATCCCATGTAATGGCAGAGGCGGTAAAGCGGCTTTTCCCCAACGCGAAGCTTGCTATTGGTCCGTCTATTGATACCGGATTTTATTATGATTTTGAGGCAGAGCCTTTTTCCAGAGAGGATCTGGACAATATTGAAAAGGAAATGAAAAAGATCATCAAGGAGGGACATGAACTCAAAAAGTTTACCCTTCCCCGGAATGAGGCCATCAAATTTATGGAGGAGCGGAATGAGCCCTACAAGGTGGAACTGATCCGGGATCTTCCGGAGGATGCGGAGATTTCTTTCTATGATCAGGGCGGATTTGTGGATCTGTGCGCCGGTCCTCATCTGATGACCACAAAGGGAATCAAGGCATTTAAACTGACTTCTTCATCCATGGCTTACTGGAGGGGAGATTCTGAGAAAGCCCGGCTGCAGCGTATTTATGGTACCGCCTTCAACAAAAAGGATGAACTGAACGAGTATCTGGAGTATCTGGCGGATATCAAGAACCGTGACCACAACAGGCTTGGACGTGAGATGGAGCTGTTCACTACGGTAGATGTAATCGGGCAGGGACTTCCTCTTATGATGCCCAAGGGAACAAAGATGATTATGAAGCTCCAGAGATGGATTGAGGATCTGGAGGATAACGAGTGGGGGTATGTCCGTACCAAGACACCTCTTATGGCCAAGAGTGATCTGTACAAGATTTCCGGACACTGGGATCATTACAAGGACGGTATGTTTGTGCTGGGAGATGAGGAGAAAGATAAGGAGGTATTTGCTCTCCGTCCCATGACCTGTCCCTTCCAGTATTATGTATACAAAGCATCTCAGAAGTCTTACCGGGATCTGCCCTGCCGTTACGGAGAGACTTCTACTCTGTTCCGCGCTGAAGATTCCGGGGAAATGCACGGTCTGACCCGCGTCCGCCAGTTTACCATTTCCGAGGGACATCTGATTGTCCGCCCGGATCAGATGGTGGATGAGTTCAAGGGCTGTCTGGCTCTTGCAAAATACTGTCTGACCACACTGGGACTGCATGAGGATGTGACTTATCATCTGTCCAAATGGGATCCGGAGAATCCGGACAAATACATCGGCGACGCTGAAGTGTGGAATGAGACGGAGGAGAATATCCGCCGTGTTCTGACGGAGCTGGAGGTTCCTTTTACAGAGGATGTGGGAGAGGCCGCTTTCTATGGCCCCAAGGTAGATATTAACGCCAAAAATGTATACGGCAAGGAAGATACCATGATTACCATCCAGTGGGATGCCCTGCTGGCGGAGCAGTTTGATATGTATTATATCGATCAGAACGGCGAGAAGGTGCGTCCGTATATTATTCACAGAACTTCCATCGGATGCTACGAGCGTACTCTGGCATGGCTGATCGAGAAGTATGCAGGAAAGTTCCCTACCTGGCTCTGCCCGGAGCAGGTTCGTGTACTGCCGATTTCCGAGAAGTATCTGGATTATGCGGAGCACGTACGGAAAGAGCTGGCGAAAAACGGCGTGGATGTTACGGTTGACAGCCGCGCGGAGAAGATCGGATATAAGATCCGTGAGGCCCGTATGGATAAGCTGCCCTATATGCTGGTGGTAGGTCAGAAGGAGGAAGAGGACGGAACCGTATCTGTACGCAGCCGGTTTGCGGGAGATGAGGGCGTACAGCCTCTGGATACCTTTATTGACGCCATCTGCAAAGAGATCCGTACCAAGGAAATCCGGAAGGAAGTCCCTCAGGAGACAAAATAAAATATGCTGACATTTGGAATAGACTGGGATGATGTAATAGCGCCTCTCAATGACAGAGCCATAGAGATGGCCAATGAGGAGTATGGGTTTGAAGAACCTCTGACTCTGGAAGATATCGAGTCCTGGGAAAATACCGGGCGGGCTTCTGTGATTAAAAAATATTATGATGATCCGCGGCTTTACGACAGGCAGTATGTGCCGCAGGAGTCTAAGGAGTTTATCCGGAAGCTGATGACAAAAGGAAATGTTTATATTGTGACAGCGGTATATCCCAGGTTTATGTCCCGGCGGATTGAGCAGATTAAGGAGGCTTTTCCGGATTTTCCGGAGGAGAACATCATTATGGGGTTTCAGAAGTCCATGGTGCATGTGGACATCACGCTGGACGACGGCCCGAAAAATATTCTGAAAAGCAACGCCCGTTTTCCGGTTCTCATGCGCAAGCCCTGGAACCGGGAACTGACCGGGCTGCTGGCAGTAAACAATTTTGAGGAGTTTTTTCAGCTTCTGGAACAGATAAAATCTTCCATGATCGAGGAGAGAGTGGAGGCAAAAGCTCCGGCGGTGGTTGCTCTGGTGGGACCCAGCGGTTCCAATAAAAATCAGATTACAAAAGAGCTTTGCGCCTCAGGACCGTTTATTGTTCCCAGGGCGTATACGACCAGGCCTGTTTCTGACGGAATCCATCTGCAGATCACGGAAGAAGAATTTGTCCGTGACCGTAAGGAGTTTATTGAGACCACACGGTATGCCGGTTTTGCCTATGGAACAAAGTGGGAAGATATTACCAGCCTCATGAAGCAGGATAAATATATTGTTATGCCCATGGATCTCAGCGGAGCCATTGCCATGAAGCGTCATTATCCCACGGTAATTATTTTCTGCAAATGCAGCAGAGAAAAGATGATTGCGGGGATTCTTGAAAAGAATATGAGCAACCGGGAGAAAATGCTCCGGCTGCTTTCTCTGGAAAATGAGCTGAAAAATGCAGATCTCTGTGATTATGTGGTAAATACGGGCAAAAAGGACGCTCTGGAACGGATCCTTGATATTCTGCCGGGATCGGGCAGATGAATCAGAGTTACGTGAAGGCAGAAGAGGATTCCTGAGACGGGAGTACAGTCTTCTGGAGCTTATAAAAACGGGAGGATGGTCAGATGAAGAAATATGATGTTGTGGCAATCGGCGAGCTGCTGATTGATTTTACAGAGAACGGAAAAAGCGCTCAGGGGAATCCTGTACTGGAGGCCAATCCCGGCGGGGCGCCCTGCAACGTGCTGGCGATGCTGACGAAACTGGGAAAGAAAACCGGTTTTATCGGGAAGATCGGGAATGATATGTTCGGAGATCAGCTGGAGCAGGCAGTCCGGGAAGTGGGAATTGATACTGCGGGACTGAAGCGGGATCCGGAGGTGAACACTACACTGGCTTTTGTGCACACAAAGGAAGACGGCGACCGGGAATTTTCTTTCTACCGGAATCCGGGAGCGGATATGATGATTACCGAGAATGACCTGGAGTATTCCATGATAGAGGGATGCCGGATTTTTCACTACGGAACTCTGTCTATGACGCATGAAATCTGTCGGGAGGCAACCCGCCGGGCGATTGATACGGCAAAGGATGCCGGGGCGATTCTTTCTTTTGATCCGAATCTGAGAGAGCCCCTGTGGAAGTCCCTGGATGAGGCGCGGGAACAGATTCTGTACGGGATGGGGCAGTGTGATGTGCTGAAAATTTCAGATAATGAGATTGTATGGCTTACCGGGGAAGAGGACTTTGATGCCGGGGCGGCATGGATCCGGAAACGTTTCCCGAATATCACTCTGATTCTGGTTTCTGTGGGAAAAGAGGGAAGCCGCGCCTACATGGGAAGCATGCGGGCAGAGGTTCCGGCTTTTGTGCAGGAGAAGACGATTGAAACAACAGGAGCGGGAGATACTTTCTGCGCCTGCATTCTGAATTATATCCTGGAGCACGGGCTGAAGGAGCTTACGGAAGAACAATTAAAAGAGATGCTGACATTTGCCAACGGCGCGGCGTCTATTGTAACCACAAGAAAGGGCGCTCTGCGGGTGATGCCTTCCAAAGCGGAAGTAGAGGCGCTGATTTCGGCGAGATAGGGAAGAATTATGGGACAGTCACGCTTAGAGCAGCAGATGGATTTTATTCTGGAAATTGATAAGGAAAAGTTTATCGGCCGTCAGACGTATCTTTCTGACGGGAAACGGAAGGAAAATGACGCGGAACATGCCTGGCATATGGCGATCATGGTGTTTCTGCTGTCGGAATATGCCAATGAATCTATTGATGTATTGAAGACAATCAAGATGCTTCTGATTCATGATATTGTGGAAATAGATGCAGGTGATACCTACGCATACGATGAGGATGCGAAAGAGACTCAGGAGGAGCGGGAAATGCAGGCGGCCGACCGTATTTTCGGCCTGCTTCCGGAGGATCAGGGAAAGGAACTCATGGCTCTGTGGCGGGAGTTTGAGGAGCGGAAAACACCGGAAGCCCGGTTTGCCAGGACGATGGATAATCTGCAGCCCATGATGCTGAACGCGGCTACCGATGGAAAGGCATGGGTGGATCACGGGGTAAAGATCGGCCAGATTTTAAAGCGAAATGCAAAGACTCACGAAGGATCCGAAGAGCTGTGGAAGTATGCGGAAGAAAACTGGCTCCGGCCAAATCTGGAAAAGGGAAGGATTCAGAACGATGATTCATGAAAAAATTGCGGTTACGGCGCCGGACAGCGGGGAAACCGGATATTTGTATACTTATTTTCTGGAAAGTTCAGAGGAAATGCGTCCGGACGAGAGGCGCCCGGTTATTCTTATGTGTCCCGGCGGAGGGTATGCCATGACCTCTGACCGTGAGGCGGAGCCTGTGGCTGTGCGGTTTCTGGCGATGGGATATCATGCGGCTGTCCTGCGTTACAGTGTGGCTCCTGCCCGGTATCCGACAGCCCTTTTTCAGACGGCGCAGAGTGTATTGTGGCTGAAGGAGCATGCCGCCGAGTATCATATTGATCCTGACAGAATTATTCTTCAGGGCTGTTCCGCCGGAGGACATCTGGCGGCGAATTACGGCGTTGCCTGGAACAGACCGTTTCTGGCTGAGGCTCTGGGAGCCGTATCGGAACAGCTGAAGCCGGCGGGACTGCTTCTCTGTTATCCGGTAATTACCTCCGGTGAAAAGGCGCACCGGGAGTCTTTTGAAAATCTTCTGGGGGACAGATATGAACAGCTGAAGGATGAGCTGTCTCTGGAGTATCAGGTGACGGAGCAGACGCCGCCGGCATTTCTCTGGCATACTGCCACGGACGACACCGTTCCGGCAGAGAATTCCCTGTACTTTTTTGAGGCGCTGCTGGCAAAAGGAGTTTTTGCGGAGCTGCATATTTATCCGGTGGGCGGCCATGGTCTGTCTCTGGCCAATGAGGAGACCTGCCGAAGCAACGGCGTCGGGGTGCAGAAGGAGTGTCAGAGCTGGATTGATCTGGCACAGACCTGGCTGGAGAGAATTGTAAACAGCTGACAGAAAATTTGTACAAGATCTGACTAAGATATGATTAAGGTGCGTATATGGCATATGGGAACGGCAAAATTTTTGCTCTTCTTATATGCCATATTTTCCAAGCTTTTATTTATGAAACTGAATATCAATTCCTGCAAATTCTCTGATGCAGAGGACTGCGCCGCCCAGCAGTGCGGCCTCATCCTGGAGAGAGGAATAAAGTATCGGGCATCGTCCGCCGATCCCCTCAGGCAGCAGATCCGAAAGCGGACTGCAGGTTTCCGGAAGCGCTGCCGTAATGCGGCTGTTGAGAATAATTGCCTCCGGATTTGCGAAACGCTGAATATTGTGGATACTGACCGCTGTATACTGTAAGAAATAGCGGATGATTTCCCGTGCTTCATCTTCACCGTTCTGATAAGCCTGTATAAGCGCAGGGAGAGTTATCTCTTCCTGCTGTTTCAGTTCTGCGTATTCTTTTAACAATACATCTTCTGAGAGATATTGTTCCAGACAACCCCGGTTTCCGCAGGGACAGGGACGTCCGCCGATTTCGATGGTAGTATGGCCGAATTCTCCGGCATAACCCTGTGCTCCCTTAAATAACTGATTGTTGATCAGCAGGCCCAGACCAACGCCGGAGTGGATACTGAGGCTGGCGAGATTCTGATAAGCGGGAGCTGCCGCATGTTCTCCGAGAACTGCCAGATTTGCCTCGTTTTCTACATAGACGGGAATCTGGAAATGCTGCTCCAGCGCCTGGACAAAATCAACATTTTTATATGGATAATAAGGCGCGAATAAAACGACCCCGCTGTCAACTACACCATGGATGGCAAGACTGATACCGATGATGCCATGCGGGGACGGAGGAACCAGAGGAATCATTTTTTCAATCAGAGAGCGCAGCAGCGGTATGATCTGCGTTTCATCTGCATGATTCGGAATGGTTATAGTTTTTACCGGATTTCCCGCCAGATCTGTAATCATGGCCGGAATCGAGTGAAGGCGCACATCCAGAGAAAGAACGTACCCGCTTTCCGGGCGGAACTCCAGAAGAATGGCTCTTCGTCCGGCAGTGTCGGAATCAGATTTTCCTTTTTCGCGGATCAGATCCTGGGAGATTAACTGTTCCGCAATGGAAGAAACGGTTGCTTTTGACAGCTTCAGTTTTTTGGACAGATCAGCCCGGGATATATGCTCTTCCTGCATGATAGTCTGGAGAACCAGAGTAGTATTCATATTCCGGATCAGTTTATTGCTGCCTTTGTTCATAGAGGTTCCTTTCTTTTTTGCTCTTGTTTTAACCATCATAAAATAGATGCCGCTTTTTTGTCAAATTGAAATTATCATTGAAAAATCAGGAGAAAAGTAGTATGATATATCCATATTAGTTCAAAGGGTGAACGAATTGAAAGGAGAGGTATATTGGAGGGCAAATATATGGTAAATATGCCGGAAGTAAAAATCGGAATTGTAGCGGTGAGCCGGGACTGTTTTCCGGAGAGTCTTTCTGTGGGGAGACGTGAGAGACTGGTGGAGGCCTGCAGGGCAAAGTATGATGAATCGGATATTTATGAATGTCCCGTCTGCATTGTGGAGAGTGAACTTCACATGATGCAGGCTCTGGAGGATATTAAGGCGGCCGGATGTAATGCGCTGTGCGTATATCTGGGAAATTTCGGACCGGAGATTTCTGAGACAATGCTGGCAAAATATTTTGACGGACCTGTTATGTACATAGGAGCGGCCGAGGAGGAGGATCTGATTCAGGGAAGAGGAGACGCTTACTGCGGCATGCTGAATGCCAGCTATAATCTGGCGCTGCGCAATGTAAAGGCTTATATTCCGGAACAGCCGGTGGGGAGCGCTTCCCAGTGTGCGGACCGGATTCATGAGTTTATCGGCATTGCCCGGGCAGTCATCGGTCTTTCGGATCTGAAAATTATCAGTTTCGGTCCCCGCCCGCTGAATTTCCTGGCCTGCAACGCGCCCATTAAACAGTTTTACAATCTCGGCGTAGAGGTGGAAGAAAACTCTGAGCTGGATCTGTTTGAAGCTTTCCATAAGCATGCGGAGGATCCGAGGATTCCGGAGGTGGTCGCCGATATGGAAGCGGAACTGGGAGAGGGCAATAAAAAGCCGGAGATTCTGGCAAAGCTGGCCCCAGTATGAACTGACGCTTCTTGACTGGATTGAGGATCATAAAGGATCACGGAAATATGTGGCTTTATCCGGCAAATGCTGGCCCGCATTCCAGACACAGTTCGGCTTTGTACCCTGTTATGTGAACAGCCGACTCACCGGCAGAGGGATTCCTGTATCCTGCGAGGTTGATCTGTATGGAACGCTCAGCGAATATATCGGGCAGTGTGTCAGCAAAGATGCGGTGACTCTTCTGGATATCAATAATACTGTGACAGATGCGATTTATAATGAGGACATCAGAGGAAAATTTGATTACCGTCAGAATGAGATTTTCATGGGATTTCACTGTGGAAATACCTGTTCTTCCAAGCTGTCCGCAGGGGAAATGAAAAATCAGATGATTATGGCAAGAAGTCTGCCTGAGGAGGTAACAAACGGAACCCTGGAGGGAGATATCATTCCGGGGGATATCACATTTTACCGGATCCAGAGTACAGCGGATAATAAGCTCCGGGCTTATCTGGCCGAGGGAGAAGTGCTTCCGGTGGCCACAAGATCTTTCGGCGGGATCGGCATTTTTGCCATAAAAGAAATGGACCGGTTCTACCGTCATGTGCTGATTGAGGGCAATTATCCTCATCACGGGGCAGTTGCTTTTGGACATCACGGAAAAGCGCTGTTTGAGGTATTTAAACTCATCGGGGTGGAACCTTCTGAGATTGGTTTTAACCAGCCGGCAGGAATGAGATATCCCACGGAGAATCCGTTTCAGGGTCAGCCATGGTAACAGATAAAGTGGCGGCTATTTCTTTTCCTTAAAGATCTCATAACAAAGACCTATAAGGGCAACGATAGAAAGGAGGAGAAAAATGTATTATATTGGTATAGATCTTGGCACATCTGCCGTAAAGCTGCTGCTGATGCGGGGAGATGGCGTGATTGAAAATATTGTATCCAGAGAGTATCCTTTATATTTTCCGCATCCGGGCTGGTCGGAACAGAAGCCGGAGGACTGGTGGGAAGCTGTGCAGGAGGGGATCCGGGAGCTGGTGGCCCCGGTGGACAGTTCCCAGGTGGCTGGAATCAGCTTTGGCGGTCAGATGCACGGTCTTGTCATTTTAGATGAAGAGGACCGGGTGATTCGTCCGGCTATCCTCTGGAATGACGGACGGACATGGAAAGAGACGGATTATCTCAATCATGAAATCGGGAAGGAAACTCTTTCCGCATGTACGGCGAATATTGCTTTTGCCGGTTTTACTGCGCCGAAGCTGCTCTGGGTAAAAGACAATGAACCGGAGAATTTTGCCAGGATTGCGAAGATTATGCTTCCAAAAGATTACATTGCGTATAAGCTGACGGGAGTACACAGCTGTGATTATTCGGATGCGTCCGGAATGCTGCTTCTGGATGTGGAGCATAAATGCTGGTCTGAGAAAATGATTGAGATCTGCGGTATCCGGAAAGAGATGCTGCCCCGGCTGTATGAAAGCTACGAGGTGACAGGAACTCTGACGGCGGAAATCGCGCGGAACCTGGGCCTTCCCGCTTCCTGCCGGGTGGCTGCGGGAGCCGGGGATAATGCGGCTGCGGCAGTGGGAACCGGAACGGTGGGAGACGGCCAGTGTAATATTTCACTGGGAACCAGCGGAACCATTTTTATTTCCAGCAGAGAGTTCGGAGTGGATCCGAATAATGCGCTCCATGCTTTTGCCCATGCAGACGGTCATTATCATCTCATGGGATGCATGCTTTCAGCGGCATCCTGCAATAAGTGGTGGATGGAAGATATTCTGAACACGAAGGATTACGCCGGGGAACAGGAAAAAATCGGGAAACTGGGAGAAAATCATGTATTTTTCCTTCCCTATCTCATGGGGGAGCGTTCGCCCCACAACGACCCCGATGCCAGGGGAACATTTATCGGAATGACCATGGATACGACCCGGGCGGATCTGACCCAGGCGGTTCTGGAGGGCGTGGCCTTTGCCATCCGGGATTCTTTTGAGGTGGCAGAATCTCTGGGAATCCGTGTGGAACGGACGAAGATCTGCGGCGGCGGGGCGAAGAGTTCTCTCTGGAAAAAGATCGTGGCGAATGTACTGAATATTAAGGTGGACAGTATTGCCGCCGAGGAAGGTCCGGGAATGGGCGCCGCCATGCTGGCCGCCGTGGCCTGCGGCGAGTATGCCTCTGTGGAGGAAGCCGCAGCGAAAATCGTAAAAGTGACAGGAACGGTGGAGCCGGATTCGGAGACTGCGGCAAAGTATGAGGAAAAGTACCGGAAGTTCGTGAAGATTTATCCGGCGGTGAAAGAACTGTTTCCGGAAATCGGGTGAGGAATGTGACAGTATAAAAAAGAAAACAGTTCCCATGGCACATATTCGATGCATATAATATGAATAAATGATGTAGTGGGCAGTAACTGTATGAATAATGAAAAACTGGATAATCTTCTGAATCTGGCTCTGGATGCCACTCCGCGGGAACTGGAAGAATCGCCGGAACTGAGTGCAGGATATGACGAAGAAAACAGAACCTGGCAGGTCATTGTAAAAGGTTCCGGAGGATTTCAGCAGATTATGGAGTTATATCCGGAGATAAAAATTCAGTTTCTGCTGAATGGATATGCCATTTTTACGGTTCCCGGGGATCTGATTGAGGAGATTTCTTTCCGTCCGGAAATCGAATACATGGAAAAGCCAAAGCGGCTGTTTTTTGCGGTAAATGATGGACGAAGAGCCTCCTGTGTGAATCCGCTTCAGACTGCTTCGGGGCTTTCTTATCTTCCGGGAAATGTTCCGGAGGAATTGAACGGAAAAGAAATTCTTGTGGCTGTTATAGATTCCGGAATAGATTACAGTCACCCGGATTTTCGAAATGAAGATGGAACTACCCGGATTGTGGAACTATGGGATCAGAATCTGGATCAGAATTTTGACAGTGAAAGAATCAATGAAGCGCTGAGGCGGGAGGGTGAACTGGCCCGCTATGAAGTTGTTCCCAGCAGGGATCTGAGCGGTCATGGTACTCATGTGGCCGGCATTGCATGCGGAAACGGCCGTGCTTCCGGCGGGCTGTATCGGGGAATGGCACCCCGGTCACCAATACTGGTCGTGAAGCTTGGAGCGCCGGACCCGGAGGGATTTCCGAGAACTACCGAGCTGATGCTGGCAGTGGATTATGTGTTGAGAAAAGCCAGTGAGATGGCGCTTCCGGTAGCTGTGAATCTCAGTTTCGGGAATAATTATGGTTCTCATGACGGTACTTCGCTGCTGGAATCTTATCTGGATGACGTTTCTTCTTACTGGAAAAATGTAATTGTAGCGGGGACCGGAAATGAGGGAGATGCCCGCATCCATACATCGGGAGTTCTTCCTCAGGAAGGGACGGGTATCCAGTCCCGACAGCCCCGGATCATCCAGTTTGCAGTTGGCGATTATGAGCCGGGGCTGAATCTCCAGCTCTGGAAATCGTATGTGGATCAGTTTGAAATCTGGATCCGTCATCCCGATGGAACCATACTGGGCCCTCTCCAGTCCCGTCAGTCCACCCAGCGGTTTGAATCTCCGGGGACGGAGCTTTTAATTTATTATGGAGAACCACGACCCTACAGTATCAGCCAGGAAATTTATTTTGATTTTATCCCATCGGATTCCTATGTTGCTCCCGGCATCTGGGAGATTATTCTCGTACCGGAAAAGATCACGGACGGTCAGTTTGATCTCTGGCTTCCGGGACAGACCAGCCTTGCAGAGGGAACGGGCTTTCTGACACCGATAGAAAACACTACACTGACAATACCGTCTACGGCATCCAAAGTGATTTCTGTGGGTGCATATAATACTGTGTTTGACAGTTATGCGCCTTTTTCGGGACGTGGAAGTGAAGAAGGGATTCTCGTCCGCAGGAAACCGGATCTGGTTGCTCCCGGCGTGAATATTACTTCCTGTGCACCCGGAGGCGGTTATGCCGTAAAAAGCGGAACCTCAATGGCGGCGCCTTTTGTCACCGGCGGGGCAGCGCTTCTGATGGAGTGGGGAATCCGGTTTCAGAACGATCCCTATTTGTTTGGTGAGAAAGTGAAAGCTTATCTCCAGCGGGGAGCAAGACCCCTGCCGGGCTTTGAGGTATATCCCAATCCGCAGGTGGGATATGGGGCGCTGTGCGTGAGGGACAGTCTGCCGGAATGACCAGGACAAAATATTCATCCATCCGCTCATATCACCGTATTTCCTGTCACCGAAATTGAGGCAGATAATGTGACTGGGAACTTATCGACTTATACCTCTCTTTGTGCTATGATAATGAATATATTATTTCAGTGCAGAAAGGGGTATTTTCATGGAAAATACGTCTGAAAACAGAACATCAAAACGAATCTGTGCCGCTCTGCTGGCCCACGTGGACGCCGGAAAGACGACACTGTCGGAAAGTCTTTTATATACAGCAGGAAGCATCCGCAGACTGGGAAAGGTAGACGCAAGGGATGCTTTTCTGGATACAAACTATCTGGAACGGGCCAGGGGAATTACGATTTTTTCCAAGCAGGCCCGTTTTTCCTGGAAAGATACCAGCGTTACGCTGCTGGATACGCCGGGACATGTGGATTTTTCCGCGGAGATGGAGCGCGTACTGGGGGTACTGGACTACGCGGTTCTGATCATCAGCGGATCCGACGGCATTCAGGGTCACACCCAGACTCTGTGGGAACTGCTGATCCGGTATGATGTGCCGGTATTTCTGTTTATCAATAAAATGGACCAGCCGGGGACTGACCGGGCGAAAATCATGGCGGAGCTGAAAAAATATCTGGACAGCGGGTGCGTTGATTTTACGGATGTGACCTCGGAGGAATGTCAGGAGGATATCGCCGCCTGTGACGAGGAAGTCATGGAGCAGTATTTTGAGACCGGATCTGTAACGGAGGGACAGATCCGCAGACTGATCTGGGACAGGAAGCTTTTCCCCTGCTTTTTCGGGTCTGCCCTGCGGGTGACCGGAGTGGAAGAGTTTATGGACGGTTTTGCCGCGTACACCCTGGCGAAGCGTTATCCCCATCCGTTTGGGGCGCGGGTGTTTAAGATTTCCCGGGATCCGAAGGGGGAGCGCCTGACTCATATGAAGATTACCGGAGGAACTCTGAAAACGAAGGCGGTACTGACAAATCTGCGGCCTGATGGAAAGCGGACAGAGGATACCTGGGAGGAAAAGATCAACCAGATCCGTCTTTATAACGGAGATAAATTCGAGACCGTGCAGGAAGCGGAGGCCGGGGAAATCTGTACTGTGACTGGCCTTTCAAAAACATTTCCCGGACAGGGGCTGGGATATGAATCCGAAGCGGGGGAACCCATTCTGGAACCAGTGCTTTCCAGACAGGTAATTCTTCCGGAAGGGACAGATCCCGGCGTGATGCTTCCGAAACTGCGGGAACTGGCGGAGGAATTGCCGGAGCTGCATATTGTCTGGGACGAGCGTCTGCAGGAAATCCAGGTGCAGGTCATGGGGCAGGTGCAGATTGAAGTTTTAAGCAGTCTGATTGCGGAGCGGTACGGCGTGGAGGTGACTTTCGGTCCGACGCATATTGTCTATCGGGAAACCATTGCCGGCCCCGTGGAGGGCGTGGGACATTTTGAACCCCTGCGCCATTATGCGGAGGTCCATCTTCTGCTGGAGCCTCTCCCGGCCGGAAGCGGTCTGGAGTTTGCCGCGGACTGCAGTGAGGATATTCTGGATAAAAACTGGCAGAGGCTGATTCTGACCCATCTGGCAGAAAAGACCCACAGAGGCGTGCTGACCGGATCCGCCGTCACGGATATGCGGATTACTGTGATTGCGGGCCGCGCCCATCAGAAGCATACGGAGGGCGGCGATTTCCGGAAGGCCACCTACCGGGCTGTCCGCCAGGGACTGATGGAGGCGGAGAGTATTCTGCTGGAACCCTATTATAATTTCCGGCTGGAGGTGCCGTCAGAGATGGTGGGCCGTGCCATGACAGATATTGGAAAGATGAACGGTCACTTTGATCCGCCGGTTACGGAAGGAGAAAATTCCGTGCTGACCGGTTATGCTCCCGTGGTCACCATGCAGGATTACAAGCAGGAGGTCAGCGCCTATACAAAAGAATTCGGACGGCTGTCTTTCACGCTCCGGGGGTACGAACCCTGTCATAATGCGGAGGAAGTGATTGCTGCTGCCGGTTATGATCCGGAGGGGGATCCCTTTAATACGCCGGATTCCGTATTCTGTGCCCATGGCTCCGGTTACATTGTACCCTGGCATGAGGTGAAGCAGAATATGCATGTGGAAAGTCCTCTGTCTGCAAAATCGGAGGATGAAAAGCTTCAGGAGGTTGCTGACCAGGAACGCTCCCGCCGCAGTGTCAGTGACCGCTGGCTGGGAATAGAGGAAGTGGATGCTATTATCGAGAGCGTTTCGGGAGCAAACCGCAGAAATAAGTCGCTTCCCCGTAAGGGCGTAGTCAGAAGACGCAGACGGGAATATATTGAGCCGGTATCCAGGGATTTTCAGGCAGAAAGGCAGAAACGGCCGGAACAGAAGGAAGAAGAATATCTTCTTGTAGACGGGTATAATATTATCTATGCATGGGAGGATCTGAAAGAGCTGGCAGAAACAAATATGGATGCTGCAAGAGGGCGTCTGATGGATGAGCTCTGCAATTTCCAGGGATACAGGAAGATGCAGCTGATTGTGGTTTTTGATGCTTACCGGGTGGCAGGACATCCTACAGAGATCTCGGATTATCATAATATTCATGTGGTCTTTACGAAAGAAGCGGAGACTGCGGATCAGTACATTGAAAAATTTGCCCACACTCATGCGAAAAGATACCGGGTGACGGTGGCGACCTCCGATGGACTGGAGCAGGTGATTATCCGCGGCGAGGGATGCCGGCTGCTGTCAGCCATGGATCTGCAGCGGGAAATGAGATCCGCGGAAAATCAGATCCGGGAAAACTGGCTGCAGGAGGAATCCGGCGGCAGAAACCGGGAAATGGCGCGGGCCATTGAGGCTGCTCAGAAAAAAACTCCTGATACAAAGTGCTGTAAAAAGGAATAGCTTTTTGATCCGGTATCGTGTATAGTAGGGAGGGAGAGTGAAAAGTATGTTTCATGAAATTGATTATGAAAGCTGGGACAGAAAAGAAATTTATCAGCTGTATGACGGTTTTACATACAGTATTACAGCAGAACTGGATATGACGGTATTGCGGTCGTATATGAGACGGGAGCATCGGAAGTTCTATCCTCTGATCTGCTGGATTATTACAACAGCTGTAAATGAAGACGCGGACTATCGCATTGTGAAGAAGGATGGAAAACTGGGATATTTTGATAAGCTTCACACCAGTTATACCCTGCGCAGAAATGCCAGACCGCATTTGTTCACACATATGGTTACGGAATATCATGATGACCTGGATGTGTACTATCATCAGTTTTTGAAGGATAAGTCTCTGGCAGAGGCGGAGGATCGCCTCTATTATTATGGGGAGGTTCTGCAGGATACCGTTGATATTTCAGTGACGCCGGATATTTCTTTTCAATCTCTTTCATTATGTATACCGGCTTCTTTTTATCAGAAAGATCCGGAGAATATGAGATACACGCCTTTTACCACAGTGGGCCGTTTTTATGAACGGGACGGACGGATCTGGCTTCCCGCAGCTGTAAACTTCCATCATGCAGTAAATGACGGTTATCACGCAGAAAAATTTTTTAAGTTACTCCAGAAACAGCTGAACTCTTTTTGAAAATAATAAAATTTTTCGGAGGTTATGAAAATGACAGAGAATAAGGAAAATGGCCGTCAGATAGATATGGCCGGAGCGGAGGCAGGCCAGGCAGAACAGGAGATTCCGGTTGACAAGCTGTCAGACTCGGCGTTTTATCGGATGTATCTGAGAGAAGTCAGAACCCGTACTGTTGTTTCTGATGAGGCACAGCAGATTCTCTATCTCCGTCTTCTTGAAGGAGACAGGAGTGTTCAGACAGAGATCGTGGATAACTGGCTGATGCGCATTGTGGAACTGGCGCGGTTTTATAAGGATACGCCTGTCGTTATGGAGGATGTGATTCAGGAGGGGAATATGGGGCTCTGGCTTGCGCTGGAGCAGCTTCCTTCAGATCTGAAGGAGGAGCAAGTGGATTCCTATCTTTTAAACTGTGTGAGAGATGCCATGGAAAATTATATCCGGGAAATCACCGGTGAAGCGGACCGGGAGGAGTCTGTTGTGGCGAAAGCCGCATTGCTTTACAGTGCCAGGGAGCATCTGGCAAAGGAAAACGGCGAGGTTCCTTCTCTGCGCCGGCTGAGTGAGTTTACGCATATATCGGCGGAAGAGATTGAGGATATCTTTGCCCTGATGAAAAATCAGGAGAACTGACAGTCAGAAAAGGAAATATACTGCAGTAAAAGATCCGGCTCCCGGATGAAAACGGGAACCGGATTATATATCTTCGGGAATCAGAAGATTTGTAAAAAGCGGAATGACCGGATTCAGGTTGTTCCGCTTCCATATTGCCACCAGATTCAGAGGGTCTGTCCGGTAAAAGGGAATGGACAGGATCGAGGTATTGGAATCAGAAATGCAGTTCTCATCCAGCACGGAAAATCCCAGTCCTGCTTCTACCTTCAGAAGAAGATCCTGAATAGAGTTGGCATAAATGACCCCGGCAGGCTGGAAGCCATGACGTTCACAGAACTGAACAATATTGTGATAAGCCCCCTTGGAAACCTCGGGAGATATTGCTACCATAGTCTCAGAACTCAGAGCGGACAGGTCGAAATCAGGCTGTGCAGCCAGCGGATTCGATCTGGAAATCACACATTTGGGGTGAGACTGGAAAAACGGCTGAAAAACCACTTCCTCAGGATTAAAATCTTCCATATCAAACCCAAGTGTTAGAGCAATATCAATTTCGTTGCTGAGAATTTCTTTCCGGAGCTCCCGGAATGTGCCGCTGATAATATCGATTTTGATATTGGGATGGTCGCGGCGCAGCTGCAGCAGAAGCGCAGGAAGAAAGTTTTCAGAGCGTTGTGTTTCCAGTACACCCAGACGAAGATTGCCGGTTTCACCTAATTCCGCGTTTCTGGCTTTTTCGAGAGCATACTCTCCCAGCTTCAGCAGCTTGGAAAACTCAGAGTATAAAACAGTCCCGCTTGGAGTCAGGCGGACATATTTTTTGGTACGGATAAAAAGAGTCAATCCAATCTCTGTCTCCAGATGAGAAATATTGCGGCTGAGTGACGACTGGGCAATAAACAGTCGGTTGGCTGCTTCAGTAAAATTCAGGGTTTCTGCTACACTTAAAAAACATTGAATCTGAAAAATTGTCATGGTATTTACCCGCCAGGAAAAAAATCATAACTGCTTTTAATCTTTATCAATCTGAATCTGATCCAGAATGCTGCGGATCTCATCATCATTCATGTCCTGCATGTCCGGAATGTGGATGGTGCCGCCGGCGTATGCTGCTTCCAGAATCTTGTCATAAAGCTTTACTGATAAAGCGTGAGGCATCTGGATGCCAACGGCGATATGCTCGCCGGAGGCGGTGACAATGACTACCTGATCCATCTTTTTGGGTACCAGGATACATCCGGTGCAGTTCGTGAAAAACTGAATTGGTTTGTTGCAGTCTCTTACAGAAAAAGTTTTCATAATCAGAATCCTCCTCTACTCTTCTGAAAAATTTACTACTACAGTATAGTACAAATTTTGGGCTTTGCATAGTATCTAATTGGTTACAGAAGAAAGCTTTTTGCTTTCTGTTTATCAGTGAAAGCTGTTGCAAAGAATGATTGTTTTTGTTATGGTAGTTTATAACAATGCGCAATAGTTAAGGAAGAAAGCAGGGAGAATAAAAAGAAATGGCAGTATTTCAGGTAGAATTAAAAAAAATATTGGATGATTCTTATGACATAGAGATCGGGAATGACCTGACAGGGCGGCTGCTGGAGGATCTGGCCGGAGGCCTTGTGGGAGAGATCCGCAAGTTTGCGGTAATTACAGATACCGAAGTGGAACCTCTGTACGGAGAGCCTGTTGTACGGATGCTGCGGGAGCAGGGATATCAGGCAGAGCTGTTTGTATTTCCGGCCGGGGAAAAAAGCAAGACCAGGGAAACAAAGGCAATGATAGAGGATGCCATGCTGGAGAAAGGGTTCCGCCGGGACTGCTGTATTATTGCCGTTGGCGGCGGCGTGGTGACAGACCTGGCCGGATTTGTGGCCGGAACGTACGGACGGGGCATTCCTTTTATCAATTATGCAACCACTCTTCTGGCGGCGGCGGACGCTTCGGTAGGCGGGAAAACGGCGGTGGATACGCCTCTTGCTACAAACCTGATCGGCCTTTTCAACCAGCCGAAAAAGGTTTATCTGGATCTGGACACCTGGAAGACGCTTCCGAAACGGGAGATTTCCAGCGGCATGGCGGAGACGATCAAGCATGCCTGCCTGGCGGATGAGTCGTTTTTTGAATTTCTGGAAACTCATATGGAAGAGATTCTTGCGCTGGAGCCGGAGGTCTGCGGGTATATGGCCCGGAAAAACTGTCAGATCAAATATCACGTGGTGATGAAGGACGAGCGGGAGAGCGGCCTGCGGGAAGTTCTGAATCTCGGCCATACCGTGGGACGCGCCATTGAAACGGTCAGTGATTACCGTCTCCTCCACGGAGAAGCTGTATCCATCGGACTGATGGCCGCCGCGGTACTTTCAGAGGAGATGGGATATCTGGGAAAAGAGGATGTGAACCGGATCCGTGATCTTCTTAAGCGGGCGGACCTTCCAACAGCGATTCCGGACTATATCGACCGGGAAGCTCTGGTGAAAAAGCTTTATACAGATAAGAAGGTGCGAAATGGCCGGCTGCGTTTTGTAGTGCCGCTCAGAATCGGGGAGATTGCCGCGTTCGGGGAGAATGTCTATGCTGTTCCGGTTTCGGAGAATACGGCAAGACGCGTGATCGGGATGATCTGAACAGAAGGAACATATACTTTATAGAGGAAAAAGGATTGAATTATAAAAGAATCAATACGGAGACAGAGGACGGAAGGATATTTTATCAGGTTTTTGACGGCGAAAAGCTGGCTGCGGAGTTTGCGTGGCATCTGGAAGAGGGCGCATCCGCAGGCATACGGTTCTGGATTGATGAGATCCGCCTGGCGGGCGGATATGCGGACAAACGGAGCATGGATCTGATTTTGCAGTTTATTCAGTATAAGTGCTGGGTGTCGGGATGTGAAGCCATGTATGTCCGTCTGCATATGAAAAATCTGTTTTATCAGGAGATGTACCGAAAGTATGGTTTTTATGTGATTGCTCAGGAGGAGACTTCTCTGCATCCGGGGGACAGCTCCTGGAAATGTGTGCTGAAGTATATTCTTCCTGATTCCAGAGAGGCGGATTTTCAGAGTTATATTCGCAGGAGAGGATAGAGAAATGAGGTGCAGTATATGAGAGCGCTTGAACATCTGGAACCTGAAAGGGTGTTTCATTATTTTGAAGAAATCTGCCGGATCCCCCATGGTTCGGGGAATACCCGGCAGATCAGTGATTATCTGGCGGCTTTTGCCGCGGAGCATGGGCTGCAGTACAGACAGGAGACCTGCGGAAATGTGATTATCCGCAAACCCGCCGCGCCGGGGTATGAGCAGGCGGATCTAGTGATGCTTCAGGGACATATGGATATGGTGGCTGTGAAGACACGGGATTGTGATCTGGATCTTGAGAAAGAGGGGCTGCGTCCGGCTGTAACCGGGGACGGAAAGTGGGTATATGCGGAGGGAACTTCTCTGGGAGGCGATGATGGAATTGCCGTGGCATATGCGCTGGCAATCCTGGAGGATGACACACTGATTCATCCTGAACTGGAGGTTGTGCTTACAGTGGATGAGGAGATCGGCCTTCTGGGGGCGTCAGCTCTTGATGCAGGAGATTTGAGAAGCCGCATCCTTCTGAATATGGATTCAGAGGATGACGGTATTTTTCTTACCAGCTGTGCCGGCGGAGCTACGGTGGAGTGTCTGGCAGAGGCTCCGTCGGAGGAAGTTTCCGGTGTTGTTTATGAGTGGAGAGTGGAGGGCCTTCAGGGAGGTCATTCCGGTTCTGACATTCATCTGGGCAGAGCCAACGCAAATTTAATTTTCGGGAGATTTCTGGCTCAGGTCAGTGAAACGGCAGAGTTTTCTGTAGGAGATTTCGCGGGAGGAGAGAAGGATAATGCTATTGCGTCCGGGTGCCGGGCGATTTTTGTGGCTGCGCCTTCGGAGGCGCGGAAGCTGGAACATGAGGCGGAGATATTTGCCGGAATGATCCGGGCGGAGTATGCCGGCGTGGATCCGGGAATGAACCTGGTACTTGACCGGCTGGAGCAGAATCATGCCCGAATTCTGACATCGGAGGGCAAGAAAAATCTCATGACGCTGCTGGAGCATCTTCCTTCCGGGATTCAGCGCATGATGCCGGAAATGCCGGAGATGGTTCAGACTTCCCTGAATCTCGGAGTCCTGCGTCTGAAAGGGACGGAAATTTCTCTGACATATTCTGTCCGCAGTTCTTCCGCCGCAGAGAAAGCGTGGCTGATAAAGCGCATGAGGGATCTGTGCGGGCTGACAGGCGGCCGGTGCAGGATTTCCGGCGAATATCCTGCATGGGAATTTCGGGCGGATTCCCGGATTCAGAGAATTATGGCTGAGACCTATGAAGAGATGACGGGAGAAAAACCGGTGCTGACAGGGATTCATGCAGGCGTGGAATGTGGTATTCTGAGTGAAAAGCTGCCGGGGATCGACTGCATTTCCTACGGTCCTCAGATGAAAGATATTCATACTCCAAGAGAACGGCTGGAGATTGCTTCTGTGAAGAAGAATTACGAACTGACACTTCGGGTGCTGGAAAAGCTGGCGAAGAAAAACAGTTGCCAAGAGGAAGGATTTTGTGTATTATAAACGTTGTTTGTATGACCTCAGAAATCAGAAGATACAAAGGTATCTGAAGTGAAACATAGGAGATGAAGCAGGAATGAGCAAGAAAACATTTGTGACAAAGGAACAGATTCAGGAGATTGTTAAGAGCTGGCCGACTCCGTTCCATCTGTATGATGAGAAGGGAATCCGGGAGAATGCACAGGCGGTAAAGGAAGCTTTTGCATGGAATCCGGGATTTCGGGAGTATTTTGCGGTGAAGGCTACGCCGAATCCGTTTCTGATCAATATTTTAAAAGAGTATGGCTGTGGAACAGACTGTTCTTCCATGACAGAGCTGATGCTTTCCAAAGCGCTGGGATTTTCCGGAGAGGAGATTATGTTCTCTTCCAACGACACACCGCCGGAGGAGTTTGTGTACGCAAATGAGATCGGTGCGACGATTAATCTGGATGATTTCACTCATATTGCGTATCTGGAGAATTTAATCGGAGAGTTTCCCAAGACCATGAGCCTTCGTTTTAATCCGGGCGGCGTATATTCTCTCAGCAATGGAATTATGGATAATCCGGGAGATTCCAAATATGGATTTACGAAAGAGCAGATTATTGAGGGATACCGGATTTTAAAAGAAAAAGGAGTGGAGCGTTTTGGAATTCATGCGTTCCTGGTTTCCAATACAGTAACCAATGATTATTATCCTACCCTGGCGAAGACACTGTTTGAGCTTTGTGTGGAGATTAAAGAAAAAACAGGCGTACAGATGAATTTCATCAATCTGTCCGGCGGCGTCGGCATTGCATACCGGCCGGAGGAGACGCCGAATGATATTCGTGCCATTGGTGCAGGCGTTGAGAAGGTTTATAATGAAGTTCTGGTTCCCGCAGGTATGGGAGATGTGGATATCTATACGGAAATGGGACGGTTCATGATGGGACCTTACGGCTGTCTGGTTACTCAGGCGATTCATGAAAAGCATATTTATAAGGAATATATCGGCGTAGACGCCTGCGCGGCAAATCTGATGCGTCCGGCCATTTACGGAGCGTACCATCACATTACCGTGGCAGGAAAGGAAAATGCGCCCTGTGACCACAAGTATGATGTGGTAGGTTCTCTGTGTGAGAACTGCGATAAGTTTGCTGTAGACCGAATGCTTCCGGAGATAGAAATGGGAGATTATCTGATTATTCATGATACAGGGGCGCACGGCTTTTCCATGGGATATAATTATAATGGCCGGCTCCGTTCGGCAGAGCTTCTGCTGAAAGAGGATGGCAGCGTGGAGATGATCCGGCGGGCAGAGACCGCGAAGGATTACTTTGCGACATTTGACTGCTTTGATCTTTATAAGGATCTGGTATAAGAAAATATTTCTTGATTTTTGGATGAAATTGTGATATGCTGATTTGGCTTGAGTGATTCAGGCTGAATGCCGCTGTGGCGGAATTGGCAGACGCACTTGACTCAAAATCAAGCGGGTAATACCGTGCCGGTTCGAGTCCGGCCAGCGGCATCAGATCGGGTGTTTGTAATGGATGTGAATTATAAACACCCGGTTTTTTGTTTTATATGATTTCTGAAAACGGCAGTGAACTGAGCCATAAGGAATGCTTCGATGCAGGGTGTCTGATCAGTTTTTGTTATAACTTAAGCAGAAAAAAATTGTTGTAATCTGCGATAATTGTTGTTAAACTTTTCAGGCAGAAATCTGAAGGATATTACCTTAGATAAAGAAGGGAGATTAAGTTATGGCTGAAACAGCGCAGCACAAGGAAGCAAATGCCGGTCCGCTGGGACTGCTGGGCTTCGGAATGAGCACAATTTTACTGAACCTGCATAATTCGGGAGTGATTGAATTATCAATCGTCATTCTGGCTATGGGAATCTGTATGGGAGGTCTCGCTCAGATTATTGCGGGTATTATGGAATTTAAGGCCGGAAATACCTTTGGAGCGACGGCGTTCACCTCCTACGGACTGTTCTGGTGGTCTCTGGTTCTTATTTTGCTTACGCCTTTTGGACAGGAGTCAGACGGAAGATCCATGGGATTCTATCTGCTGCTCTGGTGTATCTTCACAGCATTTATGTTTGTTGGAACGATGAAGGCAAATCACGCGACACAGATTGTATTCGGAAGTCTTACGATTCTGTTTCTGCTTCTTGCGCTTCATCATTTTACGGGATCCCATATTGTGGGAATGATCGCAGGCATAGAGGGTATTTTCTGTGGAGCTTCCGCTATTTATACGGCAGTGGCAGGAATTGTTGACGGAGAGTTTAACCGTCCCATCATGCCGGTCTGATAAAACTGTATTAAAAAAACGGACAGGGGAGCTGCCCGGTATTATAAGAAAAAATGCAGTTCTGAGAACTTTGAGAAGAACTTTTGGATATTGCAAATCCGGGAGTTCTTCTTTTTCTTTTCTATTTTTCATAATTCTTTCACAAATTCCTTCGTTTTCCTCTTGCAAAACCCAGTAAAGTGGTATATGATACAGATGTTAGCACTCGAAGTTGATGACTGCTAACAGAAGGCGTAAGCGGATAGGATTTCATAATTGTTTGACGCCGCGTAATTATGATAAGACAGGAGGAAACAAATGATAGTATTACCGATTTATGATATGCTGCTTTTACCGGGCGTGATTTTTTATTTTAAAAAGGATGTTCTGTCTTTTATGCCGGTAAAAGATTTTACAGAAGGGGAGGATGTTCTGTTTCTTGTTCAGAAGGTGGATAAGAAAAAGACAGAGCTGACGCCGGATGATTTTTATGACAGAGGTCTTGCCGGGAAGATTGAAACGGTAGATGATGAAGGAAATGTCAGTATCCGGGTGACGGATCGTGTGGCAGTGGAGGATATTGAGGGGCAGAACGGCATTTTTACTGCCGATGCCAGTATTTGTCCGACGGTAGATGATCTGCCGGAGGAAGAGAGAAAGAAGATATATACGGAGACCAAGCGGAGCCTGATTCAGTTTGTTCAGGGCTTTCAGTGGGGTGTGGTGGTTCGTTCCTTTATTCAGCACTGGCATACACTTTCTGAAATTATCTGTGCAGTATCATCTTATCTGCATCTGGAACCGGATGATAAGTATCAGATTATTGCCACTGATTCAGAACGGGAGCGGGCGGAGCTGATTCAGCATTCCATTTATGAGTTTATTGAGCTGGCGAAAGTCAGCGGAGAGGCAGAGAATGCCCAGAAGGAGACGAATGAAAAGGCTTACCGTGAGGCTGCGTTGAAAAAACAGATTGCATTTCTCCAGCAGGAACTGGATGATATGCATCCGGAGAATATTTCGGATGTAAGAAAATTTGAAAAAAAGATTGAAGAGGCCGGAATGAACCCGGATGCCGAGGCTGAAGCCCGGAAGGTATTAAACCGCATGAAGCAGGAGGGAAAGGACAGTCATGAATACGGCCTGCTGTATGATTATCTGGATTTTGTTACATCCCTTTCCTGGAAAAAGGCACAGCCGGAGGAGATAGATCTGAAGGAAGCGGAGGCGATTCTGGATGAACAGCATTACGGTCTGAATAAAGTGAAGGAGCGGATTATTCAGCAGATCGCTGTCATGGCTCTCAATAAAAAGCAGTCGGGATCCATTCTGCTGTTTGTGGGAGCGCCGGGCACAGGAAAGACCAGTATCGGACAGAGTATCGCCCGGGCGCTGCATCGGGAATATGTCCGGATCAGTCTGGGCGGTATCCGGGACGAGGCGGAGATCCGCGGTCACAGACGTACATACATCGGCGCTATGCCGGGGCGTATTATGGAAGGCGTTAAGAGAAGCGGGGCCTCGAATCCTGTGATTGTGCTGGATGAGGTGGATAAGCTGGCGAAGGAGTACAGCGGAGATCCGGCCAGCGCGCTTCTGGAAGTGCTTGATCCCGAGCAGAATTTCAGCTTTACGGATCATTATATGAACGTGCCTTACGATTTGTCGGATGTGCTTTTTGTATGCACAGCGAATGCGACGGATACGATACCGGAGCCGCTGCTGAACCGTATGGAAGTGATTCAGTTCCCCGGTTATACGGCAGTGGAAAAGTTTGAGATTGCCAGAAAGCATCTGCTTCCAAAAGCTATGGAGGCTATGGGAATTAAAAAGTCTGCGCTGAAAGTGACGGATGATGCGCTTCGGACAATTATCAGTGAGTACACGGCGGAGTCCGGTGTGAGAGGACTGAAAAAGCAGATGGATGTTCTGTGCCGCCATGCCGCTGTAAAGCTTGTCCGCGGGGACCAGAAGAGCATCACTGTAAGCGCGAAACGCGTAGAGGAATTCCTGGGCGGAAGAGGAATCCGCCATGATAAGAGAATGGAAGATTCTCTTCCCGGCGTTGTGACCGGGCTTGCCTGGACCCAGGCAGGAGGAGAGATTCTGTTTATTGAGACATCTGCAGTGGAGGGCTCCGGTCAGCTGATTGTAACCGGACAGCTTGGCGATGTGATGCAGGAGTCGGTACAGATTGCCCTGACTCTGGTGAGATCCATGTATCCGGAAGAGACTGCCGGCTGGGATAAGAAGAATATCCATGTTCATGTTCCGGCAGGAGCAGTTCCGAAGGACGGTCCTTCCGCCGGCGTTACGATTACCACAGCTCTGGCTTCCCTGGCGCTGCAGAAAACTCTGCCGGCAGATATTGCCATGACAGGAGAGATTTCCCTGCGGGGCGGCGTAATGCCCATCGGCGGTCTGCCGGAGAAGCTGATGGCTGCTCAGAGAGCCGGAATTCAGAGAGTCTTTATTCCCTGGGACAACCGGGAAGATCTGGAAGATGTGGCAGAGGAAGTGAAAAATGATCTGAAGATTATGCCGGTAAAACGTGTGGAAGAGGTTCTGGCATTTCTGAAATAGGACAGAGGTTCACAGCTTTCCATAGAACCGGAAGGCTGTGAACGGCAGCGGACAGAAAAGAATTAAGAAAAAGTTCATAGGATTGTACTGTATTTAACAGCCGGGATCTGGTATGATTAAAATATCAAAAGATCGGGGGAGTATTATGGACAAAATTTGCAGACATTGTAATCTGATCTGGAAGGATGCAGATAATATACACTTTTGTACCAGCTGCGGAAGACCGCTGGAGACTGTCGGGCCGGATCCTGGCCGAGCGTATCAGGGCTGGCAGAATGACCCTTATAATTCCGGACCCGTCAGGGAGATTCCCAGAGATAATATTATAGAATCTTACCGCAAGTTCTGGCTGAATTATTTTGACTTTAACGGGCGCAGCCGAAGAGCAGATTACTGGCAGGTATTTCTGGTAAATCTGATTATAGGTGTAATCCTGGGCGCTTTTGCGAATATCCCATTTGTCGGCGGGGTATTTGATGTGCTTGCCGTTCTGTATTCGCTGGCGGCTCTGATTCCGGGAATTGCGCTGGGAGTACGCCGGCTCCATGATATCGGCAGATCCGGGCTTTATTATCTGTTTGCGCTGATTCCCATTGTGGGCGCGATCCTGCTGATTGTATGGTTTGCCACAGATACTGAGCCGGGAAACAATTCATATGGCAGGAATCCGAAATGGGAATATTCTTCCTGATAAAAATGAAGAGGGTATTGCTTCACCATCTGTTTTCTGGTGCTGCGATACCCTCTTTTTCTGTTTTGACGCATACATGGAGGTCGTGCCGTCACAGATGATGATTGCTCATCTATTTTGCATCGGCTCCGCCATTTATTTCCTTTGCAATAATAAGGGAGTAGTATCCCGCATCATCGGGAATTTCCTCGACGCTTCGGTAAACTTTCTCCTGGGGAAGTCCGCAGTTTTCCACCATCGTAACCTTCCGGCCGCTGGCGCGAAGCAGTTCCTTCACCTGGCTCATCTTACTGCCCGACTTCATCAGTATGTAATTGCCGGGCTGATCAAAGGCATGCTCCAGGCGATGAGCTGCAGGAATAATATGAAGGGGCTCGTTCCATTCTGCCAGTGAGATACCGGCTCTGGCAGCAGCTGCACAGAAGGAAGGAATACCGTTGACGAGTTCTGTCCCGTAGCCTCTGGCGTCAATGAGTTTCTGCACATAAAGAAATGTGGAATAAATTGTAGAATCTCCCAGTGTAAGAAATACTACGTTTTGTCCCTTTTTTAAATATTCCTCGATCATATCGGCGGCAATCTGATGACTGTGCATCATTTCTTCGCGGTCCCTGACCATAGGCATGGAAACAGAAAGAAGTGTTTTATCTTCCAGTTCGGGAACAGCCTGTACTGCAATTTTGTATGCAACTGTGTTTTTCGCATCTGATCCGGGAAGCGCGATTACCTGATTTTCACGAATCAGTCGTACTGCTTTTAAAGTCATCAGCTCCGGATCACCGGGGCCGACGCCGACTCCGTATAAAATACCTGACATATCTCTCTCCTTGTACTCAATCGTTTTGTGTTGATTATAATCGAAAAGAACTGTTTTCGTCAATGCGTGGGGCGATAAAACTCCGGCTGTCAGGTCTGTTCTGCTTCATCAGGCAGTAAGCCGGATAAATATGTCATATGATCCATATTATGAAAAGTTATAATATAGTAAATACTTTGACAGACATGCGGCCATGAACTCGATGTGCTCTTCTTCAAATTTCCGGTAGTCGGGAATCTGATCTTTTTCCGGAAGGGTTTCCTGCATGTTTTCCAGGCGTTTGAAGATCAGATAGGATTTTATGATGCGCTGATCGATCTGGAACCGGCGGTTCTCGTCGCCGGGGGCTGTATGCTCCAGAAGATCTGTGATTTCATTCCGGATGGAGGCCGTCATGTCGGCCAGATAAGCGCACTGATTTTTCAGTCGGATCGGAAAGATCAGATAATTGGCCAGCAGAGCAATGCAGCCGCCCGCCGCCGTATAAATCAGTCTTTGGAGAAGTACGGGAATCACGGCTGTATCTATGGACTGAATCGCCAGAGCGGAACAGGTGATATAGGCTACGGTCGGTCCATAGCCATTTGCGCCGTAAATCAGGAAGTTAGCCAGGGTCATGATCACAACTCTGGCAGGGAAGCCCGGAAAAAGGGAAAACAGCCCGAGGCAGATTACGATGCCGGCTATTGTTCCCGAGACTCTCTGTTTTATCCTCTGCATCGTATGATCCGTAAACGGGATCATCATAAAAAACACAGAGATTACCAGCCAGTAAATATTCGGAAGACCGCTGATCAGAGCAAATGCCAGGCAGGGAGTGACAGTGATTACCTGGCGGAGGGCAAAGCGCAGGCGGAAGCTGCGAAGATCCGGCTTTTTCAGGCGGAAGTTCATGCGGCGGTAATCGGCTGTGGGGATTTGTGAGGAAAATTCCAGGGCAAAATCATGGTAAAGTTTTTCGGCTTTTTCCAGATTGCGGTCGTGGTCATAATTCCGGGTAAAATAATTGATGACCTGAAATACCAGTATAAAATGGCAGTACCAGTTGGTTTTTCCTCTGGGAAACAGACTGGCCCGGTTATAAGAATAAATTTCTCCGCTGCATTCCAGACTGACAGAACGGAGCGCGCGGTGAAGTTCCTCCAGACCGGCTTTGTTGTCTGCTCCGTCTGCCGCTTCACGGCATAGTTCGATCTGCTTTCTGCAGTTGGAGAATCCGTCGCGGATCAGGTCCTGCAGAGGATGTTTCTTTTTATCCATCTTTGCAAGGATCAGAACGAATAAAAATACAATGACAAAAGTCGCTGCCAGCGCTGCAATTCTGTTTAAAAGCCCGGAGAGGGTATCCACCGGCGCAATCTGAAAGAAGATCAGCGCCATTCCCATGGGAAAATAGTTCGTGGGATCATATTCGTCGATCAGCATATCAGCAATCCAGAACAGCGCCAGTCCGTTGATGATAATGCAAAGCGGAAGATTCATAACCGCGAAAAAGGCCAGAACGGCCATAACCGCAAAGACGGCATAATTTTTAATAATACATCCGTAATGGCCGTGCATGTTGCGAAAGCGGAGAAATGAGAGGGTTGCAAAAGGGCCGATCATGGAATTCTCCGCACCAAAAACAAAATAAGTTAAAAAAAAGATCAGTGTGACCACGATCGTGGGTGCGACTGCCTTTCTGACTGCCGGTTTTAATGTTTTCAAATTCAAAGATTATCACCTCTGAAATAATATTGCGGAGAAATTTTGCAAATGTCAATATATAAATTAAAAAATCAGTGACCAGACCGGAAAAGTGTGGTACACTAACATCAAAGTGCAAATTCGGAGGTGTTTCATATGAGAGTCGGCATGGGCTATGATGTGCATAAGCTTGTGGAAGGGAGAAAGCTGATTTTAGGCGGTGTGGAGATTCCGCATACGCTGGGGCTTCTGGGACATTCGGATGCGGATGTTCTGCTTCACGCAATCATGGATGCGCTGCTGGGAGCAGCGGCTCTCGGAGATATCGGGAAGCATTTTCCGGATACAGACGAGCGGTACCGCGGAATATCCAGTTTAAAGCTGCTGTCGCATGTGGGGGCGCTTCTGGAGGAGCATCAATATGTGATTGAAAATATAGATGCCACCGTGATTGCCCAGAAACCGAAGCTGCGTCCCTTTATTGAAGAGATGGAGGGCAAAATCGCGGATACTCTGGGAATCGAGAAGACCCAGGTAAATGTAAAAGCAACGACGGAGGAGCATCTGGGATTTACCGGAAGAGAAGAGGGAATCGCGTCGCAGGCAGTCTGCCTGATTTCCACCATCTATGAGAACAGTGTGACGGTTGGGGACAGTCAGACGGGATGTGCCGGCTGCTTCGGGTGCGGCAGCGCCGGCGAGGAGGAAGTATCATGATCAGATTCGAGGAAATTATAAACAAGTTTCAGATTGAAGGGAAAATCACGGATGTAAAGCCCCTGGGACATGGAAAGGTGAACCATACATACGAGATCGTATGCGGGGGAAACAATTATGTCCTGCAGGAGATGAATCACTTTGTGTTTAAATATCCTACGGAGGTCATGAACAATCTTTTTCTGGTGACGGAATATCTGAGAGATGTGATTGAAAAAGAAGGAAGAGATCCGGATCTGGAAACACTTACTTTTATCCGCACGAAAGCAGGCAATCAGCTTTTGCAGTCTGAGACCGGCAGCTATTTCCGGCTGTACCGGATGATATGTTCCGGCGAGGAGATGCAGAAGCCGAAAACCAGAGAAGACGCCTATGAGCTTGGGCGGATTCTGGGACAGTTTCAGCGCCGCATGCGGGATTTTGATGTCAGGCAGTTATCTTATACGGTGCCGAGACTGCACGACATGAAAACCGTTATGAGCCGTCTGCTGGATGCGGTGAGGGCCGATATCTGTTTCCGAACCTCGGACTGTCAGGAACAGATCCAGTTTGTTCTGGAGCGTTCCAAAAAGTTATATGAGATTAAAAATGCGGTAGATGCCGGAGAGATTCCTCTCAGAGTAACTCACAATGATACCCATTACAGCAATATTCTGGTGGATCCTGACAGCAAAAAGGCTATCTGTCTTATTGATCTGGATACCATTATGCCCGGAGTTTCCATTCTGGATTTCGGGGATTCTGTCCGGGCCGGGGCGGCTACGCTGGGGGAGGACGAGCGGTCGGGAGACATTGAGATTGATCTGGAGCTTTACCGTTCCCACCTGCAGGGCTATGCGGACGAGATGGCGCGGGTGTTGACGCCGAAGGAGAAGGAGATGATCAGCTACGGGGCATGGCTGATGGCGATGGAGAAGGGGATCCGTTATCTGGTGGATTATCTGAATGGAGATCAGAATATTTTTGATTTTTCCTATGAACGGCAGAATCTGTTCCGGGCAGTGAATCAGTTTTTCCTGGTGCTGGATATTGAGGAAAAGATGGATGAGATGAATGATATCGCAGCGGCCGTTTTTCAGAAACACTGAGAACAGCTGCGGGGGATTGAGAAGAGAGATATATGGAAAGGAGCGCGGAGATTCCGCGGAGAATAAATGAAGTTATATAATACGCTGACAAAGAAAAAAGAGGAGTTTGTTCCGATTCGGGAGGGGCAGGTGAGCATGTATGTCTGCGGCCCTACCGTATATAATTATATTCATATCGGCAATGCCCGTCCCATGATTGTTTTTGATACGGTGCGCCGGTATCTGGAGTACAGAGGATATCAGGTCAATTATGTTTCTAATTTTACGGATGTGGATGACAAGATTATCAAAAAGGCGATTGAGGAAGGGATTCCTGCTGAGGAAGTGGCAAAACGCTATATTGCCGAGTGCAGAAAAGACATGGCGGATATGAATGTAAAACCGGCTACCGCGCATCCTCTGGCAACGCAGGAGATTCCGGAGATGCTGGAGATGATTTCCACTCTGATTGAGAAGGGATATGCGTACGCGGCGGAGGACGGCACCGTGTATTACCGCACCAGAATGTTTAAAGATTACGGAAAGCTTTCCGGAAAGAATATTGATGATCTGCAGTCCGGACATCGGGATATTAAGGTAACCGGAGAACTGAAAGAGGATCCGCTGGATTTTGTGCTGTGGAAGCCGAAAAAGGACGGAGAGCCTTACTGGGATTCACCCTGGTGCAAGGGACGTCCGGGCTGGCATATAGAGTGTTCCGTTATGTCGAAAAAATATCTGGGGGATGAGATTGATATTCATGCCGGCGGGGAAGACCTGATTTTCCCTCATCATGAGAATGAGATTGCTCAGAGTGAGGCTGCCAACGGAAAACCGTTTGCGAAATACTGGCTGCACAATGCTTTTTTAAATATTGACAACAAAAAAATGTCCAAATCTCTGGGGAATTTCTTTACTGTCCGGGAGATCGGAGAGAAGTATGACCTTCAGGTTCTTCGATTCTTTATGCTTTCCGCCCACTACAGGAGTCCTCTCAATTTCAGCGCGGATCTGATGGAAGCGGCAGGAAATGGTCTGGAGCGGATTCTGACAGCGGCAGAGAATCTGAGACGTCTTCAGGGCAGCTGCGAAGGCGAAATGAGTGATGAGGAAAAGGAGCTTTACGAACAGAGCGGGCAGTATGTCAGAAAGTTTGAAGAAGCCATGGATGACGATTTCAATACGGCGGATGCGGTCGCAGCTGTATTTGAACTGGTAAAGTTCTGCAATACAACGGCTTCCGGAGCGCGCAGCAGGGATTATATAGACGCTCTTTACGGAAGGCTGAGTACGCTCTGTGATGTGCTGGGGATTATTATTGAAAAAGATGAGGAAATCCTGGATGAGGAGATTGAAAAACTCATCGCGGAGAGACAGGAAGCCAGAAAGGCGAAAAACTTTGCCCGGGCGGACGAGATCCGGGATCAGCTGGCCGGTATGGGAATTATTTTAAAGGATACCAGAGAAGGAGTTACATGGAAGAGAGCTTAAATGTACAGTTGGAAATCTTTGGGGAGATAAAAAAATATTTTCACATCCGCGATATTGATATACGTACCTACTCGCCTCTGACGCTGGCGTATATCGGGGATGGGATTTACGATCTGGTCATCCGGTCCATTGTTGTGGGGCACGGAAATACAAAGGCGAGTCAGCTGCATCAGCATACCAGTCATCTGGTAAAGGCTCATACCCAGTCTGAGATGATGGAATATCTTCTGCCGGTACTGACGGAAGAGGAAGAAGATTATTACCGCAGAGGACGCAATGCAAAATCTCCGACTATGGCAAAGAATGCGACGATGGGAGATTACCGCAGGGCTACCGGATTTGAAGCGCTGATGGGGTATCTTTATCTGACAGGTCAGTTTCAGCGGCTGCTGGAACTGGTGAACACGGGACTGGCTGGAATCGGAGCCGAAGAAGCTGCAGAGAAAGAGGAAATGATATGTATGAAGAGTTGACAATCGAGGGGCGGAATGCTGTTCTGGAAGCGTTCCGCTCCGGGAAAACCATAGATAAGCTGTTTGTGCTGGAGGGCTGTCAGGACGGGCCGGTCAGAACTATTGTCCGGGAAGCGAAAAAGGGAGATACGCTGGTGCGGTTTGTTTCAAAAGAACGGCTGGATCAGATGTCCGAGACAAAGAAACACCAGGGCGTGATCGCTGTGGCGGCAGCCTATGAATACGCGACAGTGGAGGATATCCTGGCCCGGGCGCGGGAGAAAGAAGAGCCGCCGTTTCTGATTTTGCTGGACGGTATCGAGGATCCCCATAATCTGGGAGCTATTATCCGTACTGCCAATCTTGCAGGGGCTCACGGCGTAATTATTCCCAAAAGGAGAGCTGTCGGACTTACGGCAACTGTGGCGAAGGCTTCGGCCGGGGCGCTGAACTATACGCCGGTAGCCAGGGTAACGAATCTGGCGGCTGCAATGAAAGAACTGAAAGAAAAGGGACTCTGGTTTGTCTGCGCGGCTATGGACGGGGAGCTGATGTACCGTCAGAATCTGACAGGCCCCATCGGTCTTGTGATCGGAAATGAAGGGGGAGGAGTCAGCAGACTGGTTCGGGAGAACTGCGATTTTACTGCATCCGTTCCAATGAAAGGGGATATTGATTCTCTGAACGCGTCCGTTGCGGCGGGAGTGCTGGCCTATGAGATTGTCCGACAGAGGATGTCTGTATGAAAAATGAGATCGCGGCGTATGCTGAGATGAGCGATGCGCAGTTGATTCAGATGTTCCGCCGGGGAGAAGCTCCGGTAATCGACTATCTGATGGAAAAATATAAATATCTGGTTCGGAAGAAAGCAAATGCATTGTTTCTGCTGGGCGGAGATTCTGAGGACCTGATTCAGGAGGGTATGATCGGGCTGTTCAAAGCGATCCGGGATTACGATGAGGAAGAGAGCAGTTTTTTTTCCTTTGCGGAGTTGTGTATTAACAGACAGCTTTACACGGCAATCGAAGCGGCAGCCCGAAAAAAGCACAGACCGTTGAACTCTTATGTTTCTCTTTCCGGCGCCGGAGCAGAGGGGGAGAATGCGGCTTTTCAGGGGGAGCTTGCCGCCAATGATCTGAATCCGGAACAGATGGTAATAGACAGGGAGAACATGGAAGATGTGCTGGAGCGGATCAGAGCCAGTCTGAGCCGTATGGAAAAGCGGGTATTTGAATATTATCTGGAGGGGATGAATTACCGGCAGATTGCTGCCATAATGGGGAAATCGGAAAAATCCGTGGATAATTCTCTGCAGCGCATTAAGCAGAAAGCCCAGAGGCTTCTGCAGATATAAGGATGTGCGGCGCTGCGGAAGAAAGACGAGGAAACTTATGATAGGAACAATAGTAAATACCTGTACCATACTTGCGGGAACGCTCATCGGAAGTATTCTGAAACGCGGTTTAAAGGCAAAGTTTCAGGATGCGCTGTTCGTTGCCTGCGGCCTGGCGGCGCTTTTTGTGGGCGTTAACGCAGTGGTCAGTCATATGCCGGACAGTAAATATCCGGTTCTTTTTATTGTCAGTCTGGCTGTTGGCAGTCTGGTGGGAACAGCTCTTGATATAGACCGTCGTTTTCAGACTCTGGTCAATAAGCATTCAAAATCGAATCTGGGGCAGGGACTGTCTACGGGCATCCTTCTGTATTGTATCGGAAGTCTGTCTATTATGGGGCCGGTTATGGCGGCTCTGTACGGGGATCACACCTTTTTGTTTACCAACGCGACGCTGGATTTGATCACATCTATGGTGCTGGCATCTACTTACGGAATCGGAATGGCGCTGGCGGCGCCGGTACTGTTTTGCTGGCAGGGTGCAATCTATCTGATTGCCAGATATGCTTCAGAGACACTGATTTCCGATGATCTGGTCTGCGAACTGTGCATAGTGGGAGGGATTCTCATCGCCAGCTCGGGACTGAGCATTTTAAAGATCAGGGATCTGAAGACGCTGAATATGCTTCCGTCTCTGGCGGTGCCCATTGTGTTTTTTATCATAAAAGGAATTGCTGCATAATAAGTATGACATGATTTCAGAACCGGAGGAAAATGTATGACACAGAAGAAAATATTTTCAACCATAGGCTGGGCCTATTTCTGGCTTGCGACCATTGCGCTGGGAATCAGTTATATACTGGCATTTGTGCTGGTGACAGCGGCTCCCAGAATTTATTATCTTTCTCTGATGAACTGGGTTATTTCTCTCGGACCTATGTATCTGATTGGAATGCCTGTGTGTGCCAGAGTAATGAACAGTCTTCCTAAAATGGAGCTTTTTCAGAAAAAAATAACTTTTGGCAGATGGTGTTCCATTTTCTGTATCTGTATCTGCGTGATGTATGCGGGAAACATTATCGGGAACGTAGTTACAACGATGCTTGGGGAAAATACTTCATTGAACATGGATTTTGACCTGCAGAATCTGATGCTGACAGATAATCTGCTTTATGTTTTCCTGTTCAGTGTGCTTCTGGCGCCTGTACTGGAAGAGTTATTTTTCCGGAAAATCCTCATTGACCGGGCTATTGTATTTGGCGATAAGACGGCTGTTCTTTTGTCGGGACTGATGTTCGGGCTGTTTCATGGAAATCTGTATCAGGCGTTTTATGCCTTTGGCGTGGGCTGTGTGCTGGCTTACGTATACATCCGGACGGGAAAGATCCAGTACTGTATTTCCCTTCACATGGCGGTCAACTTTTTCGGAGGATTTCTCAGCACCCTGATCCTGCGGAATCTGGATTTATCCGCTCTGTTGTCGGAAAATCTGTATAATGCAGATATGCTGTCCGGGTATATGCTGGGGCATCTGGGGGCTCTGGCGGCATATGGCTTTTATATTATCTGTGCCCTGGTTCTGGGAATCATCGGCCTTGTAAAACTGCTGACATCCATCCGGCATCTGCGGTTTAATCCGGGAGAATACAGTGCTCCTTCGCAGAAAATGGCAGGATACCTGTTTAAAAATGTGGGAATGTGGATGTTTTTCGGGGTATGTATTTTTGAGTTTGTGCTGAGCATGATCTAATACGTACACTTAGTGAATGCAAGCGCAGCGAAGCATGAACTTAGTGGAAGTAATGCTGTGTATCATTTCAGATTTTTAGAAAGAGGAGAAGAATATGGAGCAATTTTCCTCTTTGGAAATATCTGCGGTCTGCAGTCGCTGTTCAGCCAGAGCCGCAGGACGTTTGGAGCATTGATCGCATTGACAGATGTTTCTGTTCTATCTGCTGATGCTGTCCGACGCTATATAGACAAAGATCATTTTCTGTGTTCGTACGCCAGCTTTAATGAATGTCCTGGCAGAGTTCGGATCAGACCGTGTTTTGTTTGCTACAGATTTTTCTTTTGAAGAAATCAGCGATGCCTGTGAGTGGTTTGATCATTGCCCGATTGGAGAGGAAGACCGGTATAAAATAGGACGGTCAAATTCTGAAAAGCTTTTTAAACTGGAATTGTAATTCAGAAACGGAACAAGTGGCTGGAAGAAATATATAATTGAAATGTGATAAAAAACGGGGACCGGAAATCCGGCGCCCCGTTTTTGAATGCAGTAAAATTACATGTCGATGGTCTTCTTTAAGATATAGAATCCGTCGTCAAAGCAGGTTACATAGATATATCCTCTGTCGTCAACGCAGCAGTCCTCTGTCATTGCGTTTCTCGGGCCCGGCAGACCGGGGAAGAAGGACTCTTCATTGGTCTTGTTGGGGTTGGGCGGGATAAAGTATGCAAGCTCTTTGATATAATACTGGTCAGATACATCAAAGATCCGCAGGCCCGCTGCGAAGTAGCAGCAGTAAACCAGATCGCCTCTCTGCTCCAGCCAGGGCTTATTGCTCATAGGCTCATGCAGGTTGTGGGGGCCGAAAGGTCCCTGGCACTCCAGGTTCATTACGTTGAAGTTCGGGTAAGGGAAGTCTTCGGGAACCTCCGGATACGGGAACTCTGCAACCAGAGTAGGTTTTGTGGGATCGCTGATGTCAACCATGTGAAGGTTGTTCATGGCCTGTGCCTCTTTGATGGATCCCTTCGGGAAGAACTGGAATCTCTCGCCCTCGTTTGTTACAACGACCAGGTCGCGTCCCGGCAGCGGAAGCGCAGTGTGGGTACGTGCGCCTGCCAGATGACTGGAGAAGGCGGGCATGAATTTCAGGTTGCCCAGGCATTTCGGTCTGGTAACATCTGTGGTATCCAGTACATAGAGACCGTCTCCGCAGTAACCGCATACCATGATTCCGTCATCGCGGCGGAATGGCGGTCCGTGCATCCATCCCTTGTCCATGAAGGAAGGAACATGAGGTGCGGAATGATCTACTGTTCTGCCGGGATAACCGTCCACAAACTGTTCCGGAGACCACCAGTTTCCGACTTCCTTCGGATTGGCCGGATCAGAGATATCCACGATACGCATAATCATTCCCTCAAAGCGCTCTGCTTCGCAGGAAAGATAGCAGTAAGGACCTCCGTTGTACATGAAGCGGTGAACTCCGATAGAGTTGGGAACACCGCAGTCCCAGTAGCCCAGGAACTTCGGGTTCTCGGGATCTTCTTTCAGGGAGTAGATATAAATACCTGTCAGGGATTTTACCGGCTTTCCGTCGCCCTGATCTACCAGAGCATCCGGACCGGAGCCTGCAGTCATGGCGCAGATCAGCTTATCCTCCGCAACCTGAACTTTTGAAATGGTGGTTGTGGGGTACTCGTCAGGATCGCACGCGAACATTCTGTTCACGAATCTGGGGTTTTCAGGATCCGTTACTTCCGCGATTACAACGCTGGCGCCCTTGATTCCGCCGAAGCCGGAACCGTAGATGTAGTATTTTCCTTCTGCTGTCTTGTAGAGCTGCATCTGAAACGCTGCGCTCTTATTGTCCCAGCCGCAGAAAGAAAGAACTTCCAGGTTCTTGATGTATCCGTTGTTTCCCGGACCCTTGGCATAAAACTTGTCTGCCATAGTCAGTATACCTCCTATCTATAAATATGGTTTTATTGTAAGCCTTTTTGGGGAAAAGGTCAATTCATTTTCGGACAAAATCAGATATAATATATGATATAACTAATATCTGGCTTCCTGCAGCGGCTCTGCAGATCCATTGTACGGAGGGAATTTGCCCGCTGTCTGCGCAACTGAATCTTGAAGACGGAAATAGAAGGTGGTATAATACGGACACTGAGCAGGACGTGACATATGTTTCTGTCCTGCCTTTTTGATGAATAAGGTTTTTGATCATAATTCTGAAGGGAGTACAGTATGAAGAAACTATTGGACCTGATTTCCATAGAAGTGACGAAAGCGTTCGTGGAGAACGGATATGATGAGAAGTATGGAAAGGCGACGCTTTCCAACCGCCCGGATCTCTGCGAGTTTCAGTGCAACGGAGCCATGGCGGCGGCAAAACAGTATAAAAAAGCGCCGTTTTTAATTGCCGATGAGGTGGCGGGCGCTCTGCAGGGGAACGAGATGTTTTCCGCAGTGGATTCTGTGAAGCCGGGCTTTCTGAATCTGAAGCTGTCAGAGAAATATCTGGCAGATTATATGAATGAGATGCAGAACAGTGAGAAGCTGGGCGTAGAGACTGTAGGCCACGGCGAGACGATTATTGTGGACTATGGCGGAGCCAATGTGGCGAAGCCTCTGCATGTGGGACATCTGCGTTCAGCCGTAATCGGTGAGGCTGTCAAGCGGATGGGACGATTTATGGGGTATCATATGATCGGCGATGTGCATTTGGGAGACTGGGGACTTCAGATGGGTCTCATTATCGAAGAACTCCGGGACCGCAGACCGGATCTGGTGTATTTTGACGAAAATTACAGCGGAGAATATCCGGAGGAAGCGCCTTTTACCATCAGTGAGCTGGAGGATATTTATCCGGCGGCCAGCGCAAAGTCCAAAGTGGATGAGGCTTTTAAGGAGCGGGCGCATCAGGCGACCTTAAAGCTGCAGAATGGCTATGCTCCTTTCCGGGCCATCTGGAAGCATATTATGCGGGTGTCTGTGGAGGATCTGAAGAAAAACTACGGCAATCTGAAGGTGGAATTCGATCTCTGGAAGGGAGAGAGTGATGCGGATCCTTATATTCCGGGACTGATTGCGGATCTGCAGGAGAAAGGGCTGGCATATGAGAGCCAGGGGGCTCTGGTAGTGGACGTTTCAGAAGAAACAGATTCCAAGGAAATTCCTCCCTGTATTGTAAGAAAGTCTGACGGCGCGGCGCTGTATGCCACTTCTGATCTGGGAACGATTCTGGAGCGGGAAAAGCTGTACGCGCCCATGGAATATATTTATATAACAGACAAGCGTCAGCAGCTTCATTTTACCCAGGTGTTCCGTGTGGCAAAAAAAGCCGGATATGTGAAACCGGAGACCCGGATGATTCACATTGGTTTCGGCACCATGAACGGGAAAGACGGGAAGCCTTTTAAAACCAGGGACGGCGGAGTGATGCGTCTGGAGCATTTGATTGCGGACATTAACGAGGCCGTATATAACCGGATTATGGAGAATCGTGAGATCGGGGAAGAAGAGGCCCGTGAGATTGCGAAGGTTGTCGGGCTGTCAGCTCTGAAATACGGCGATTTATCCAATCAGGCTTCCAAGGATTATATTTTTGATATTGACCGATTTGTTTCCTTTGAGGGAAATACAGGGCCGTATATTTTATATACGATTGTGCGGATGAAATCTATTCTGAAAAAGTATGCGGAAACCGGGAAAACAGCAGAGGGCAAAGCAATTTTCCCGGCAAAGACTGCGGAAGAAAAGGATCTCATGCTGGAGCTTGCCAAATGGAATGATGTAATGGACAATGCTTTTGAAGAGACAGCGCCGCATAAAATCTGTGCCTATATTTTTGATCTGTCCAATGCTTTCAATCGTTTTTACCATGGAACGAAGATTCTGGCGGAGGAAGATGAAACTGTTCAGGCGGGATATATCCGTCTGCTGGAGCTTACCAGATCCGTTCTTGAAACCGGTATCGATGTACTGGGATTCGAGGCTCCGGATCGGATGTAGTTCTGTATTTTGCCGAAAAGAAACTCGCCCAGATTCCTGTGTCTGCATCAGGAATCCGGACGGGTTTTTTGTGAGTTTCAGTGGAAAAACACGGTGAATCTGTACAGATGTGTTATCTGGTAATTCACAGAGAAGCAGAATCAGTATCCCAGCTCTTCGCCCACAAGAATTATCTTGATTCGTCCTCTGACAGCGCTGCGTCTGGTGATGACTGTCTGGCTGCAGATGCAGTCTTCCCCGAAACAGTCCTGACAGACGCCGGTGATTGCGCAGGGGGTCTTTTTATCCAGGCGGAGGCAGTTGGGCGGTGTGGCCAGCGCCTTTACCCTTTTCTGAGCATCTTCCAGAGTGGCGGTCACTTTGTTCATGCCAACGACCAGAATTACGTTTTCAGGTCCGTAAATCAAGGCGGCAACCCGGTTGCCTGTACCGTCGGTGTTTACCAGCTGTCCGTCCATGGAGATTGCGTTGGTGCTCATAAAGTAACAGTCGCAGGAAAGAGCCTGGTGGTAAATTGCGGCGGTCTCTTCCGGTGTTTTTGCCTGACTTCGATCCAGGAGTGTGATGTCGGTTCTTGCTTTCAGTGCATCCGTCAGGCCGCATTCATTGATGCTCATGCTTCCGCCGAAAGAGACTGACATGCCCGGCTTTACATAAGACATGGCTTTTTGTGCAGCCTCTTCTTTAGTTGCGCAGTAGCACCCTTCAAAACCTCTTTTTTCAAATGTTTTCATAATGGTTCTGGCAGCGTTTTCGTAATACTGTTGTTTCGGTGTCATAGATGATTCTTCCTTTCTTTCTGAGAATATAGCAGGCCGAAGCCTTCGATCCGACTTTATAACTATAGTAGCACAATTTTCAGAAATAGAAAAGAAACGGATATTATTTGCCCTGATATCGGATCTCTGCTGTTCCGGATGCCGGTCACGATCAGAACAGGAATGTGATGAGGAAATGGTAACTATTGATTTTCGGTGAAAAAAATGTAGTATATGAATAAAATTGTGACAGAGGATAGAGAGTATGAAGAAGAATCTGAAAAAAATGGCTTCTTATTACAGGCCGTATATGAAAATCTTTCTGGCGGATTTGTTTTTTGCGCTGGGAGCGGCGGCGGTTTCGCTGATCGTGCCGCTGGTTGTGCGTTTCATTACATCTGAGGTTGTCTACCGGGAGAGCGGAGAGGCATTTCAGACCATTATGAAACTGGGAATTGTGCTGCTGGCTCTGATTGTGGGACAGATGTACTGTAATTATTTTATCGCCAATTACGGTCATGTGATGGGAGCAAAGATTGAGTACGACATGAGGGCGGAGATTTTTGATCATTATCAGAAGCTTTCATTTACTTTTTATGATGAGCAGAAGGTAGGGCAGCTGATGTCCCGTATTACATCGGATCTTTTTGATATTACGGAGCTTTTGCATCACGGGCCGGAAAATATCGTCATTTCCGTCATAAAGATTATCGGCGCTTTCGTTATTATGATGGGGATCAGTCCGAGACTGACCCTGGCTGCTTTTGCGCTGGTTCCGTTTATGCTGATTTACGCCTATGTGTTCAACCGGAAGATGAAGAAGGCTTTCCGGCTGAACCGGATTAAAATTGCGGATATTAACAGTCAGATTGAAGATAATCTGTCGGGAATCCGTGTGGTAAAGTCCTTTGCCAATGAGGATGTGGAAAATGAGAAGTTCAGAAAGGGTAATAACGGGTTCCTTGCAGCGAAAAAGAACAGTTACCGGTATATGGGCGGCTATCAGTCCGGGCTGACAGCTTTTACCATGGCCATTACCGTGGTGGTGATTATTGCCGGCGGCGTAATGATTACGCGGGGAACAGGTACCGTCACAGATCTTGTTACGTTTCTTCTCTATATCAATGTATTTACTGAACCGATAAAAACGCTGATTGATTTTACGGAGCAGTTTCAGAACGGCTATTCCGGTTTTGAGCGTTTTGCGGAAATGATTTCTGTAGTCCCTGATATCCAGGATGGGCCTGATGCAGAACCGATGGAGGATGTAAAGGGAGATATTGCTTTTGAAGATGTAAGTTTTCATTATGCGGACAGTGATCAGATGGTATTAAATCATGTAAATCTGTCGGTAAAAGCAGGGGAATATGTGGCGCTGGTTGGCAGTTCGGGGGCGGGGAAAAGCACTCTCTGCAGTCTGATTCCCAGGTTTTATGACGTCAGCAGCGGCCGGATTACCGTGGATGGGCGGGATGTCCGGAACCTGAAGCTGAAGGATCTGCGAAGACATATCGGTATAGTGCAGCAGGATGTATATCTTTTTGCGGGAACAATTCTGGAAAACATCAGCTATGGAAAGCCTGACGCCACCCGTGAGGAAGTGATCCGGGCGGCGAAAGAAGCCAATGCTCATGAATTTATCATGAGTTTTCCGGACGGGTACGATACAGATATCGGACAGCGGGGTGTGAAACTTTCCGGAGGACAGAAACAGCGGCTTTCGATTGCCCGTGTTTTTCTGAAAAATCCGCCTATTCTTATATTTGACGAGGCGACCTCAGCTCTGGATAATGAGAGTGAAAAAGTAGTGCAGGATTCACTGGAAAAGCTGGCGGAGAACCGGACGACTTTTGTGATTGCCCACCGTCTTTCTACGATCCGGAATGCCCAGCGCATTCTTGTTCTGACGGATAACGGAATTGCAGAAAGCGGTACTCATCAGCAGCTGCTGGATCAGGACGGGATATATAAAAAGCTTTATAATATGCAGTGGGCTTGACAATTTCGGAATTGGGTCTTAAACTGTTAGTCAGCATAAACGCAGGCAGAATTGTAAGTGATTCACATTTTATGGAAAGAAGGAATAAAAATGACAAAGATTGATATTGTTTCCGGTTTTCTGGGAGCGGGAAAGACAACTTTAATTAAGAAAATGCTGGAAGAGGTTTTCAAAGATGAGAAAGTTGTTCTGGTGGAAAATGAATATGGTGAAGTTGGAATTGACGGCGGATTTCTGAAGGATTCCGGCATAGAAATCCGGGAACTGAATTCAGGATGCATCTGCTGTTCACTGGTAGGGGATTTCAGCAGAAGCCTGAAGGAAGTGATTGAGACTTATCATCCGGATCGGATTCTTATCGAACCCTCCGGCGTAGGAAAGCTTTCAGATGTGATGACTTCTGTTAAGAAAATGGAAGAAGATCATGGAGATGTGAAACTGAATGCGCTGGTTACTGTTGCCAATGCATTAAAGGCTTCCAAGCAGATGAAGGCTTTCGGGGAGTTTTTTAATAATCAGATTGAGAATGCGACGACAATTGTGCTGAGCCGTACTCAGAATACAAGTCCGGAGAAGCTGGAGCTGTGCGTGCAGCAGATTCAGCAGCTGAATCCGAAAGCTGCGATTATTACTACTCCCTGGGATGAGATTACAGGGGAGCAGATTCTGAAAGTAATTGAGGGGCAGAAGTCCTTTATGGAAGAAATGATGGCGGAATTTAAGGCGGCTCATGATCACGACCACTGCCATGACCATGATCACGGGCATCACCACGACCATGATCACGAGCATCATCATGATCATGGTCACGATCATGACCACCATCACAACCATTGTCACGATCATGATCATGAACATCATCACGATCACTGCTGTGATCATGAACATCATCATGACCACGATCATGATCATCATGCGGATGAGGTGTTCACCAGCTGGGGAAGAGAGACTCCTCATAAGTTTACGAGAGAGCAGATTGAAAATATTATGAAGGCATTCTGTGATACAGAAGAGTATGGAACAGTTCTGCGTTCCAAAGGAATGGTTCCCGCTGAGGATGGAACCTGGATTTACTTTGATATGGTTCCCGGCGAGTACGAGCTTCGTCAGGGAGAGCCGGATTATACAGGACGTCTCTGCGTGATCGGAACAGAGCTCAATGAAGATAAGCTGGAGACAGTATTCGGCCTGAAATAGAAGGCATGCAGTGAAAGGAATTGAAGACAGCTATGGATGTACCAGTATATTTATTTACCGGTTTTATGGACAGCGGAAAAACGTCCATGATTACGCAGACTCTGCTGGAAAACGATTTTGGCGTCGGCGCCCGGTCTCTGATTATCGCCTGCGAGGACGGTGATGTGGAGTATGATGAGGAAAAGCTGGCCGAAAAACTGGCTACTGTAGTAGGAGTGGATTCCGAGGAGGAGTTTACGGCGGAGTTTTTGAAAGACTGCGACAGGACTATGAAGCCGGATATGGTGTTTATTGAGTATAACGGTACCTGGGAGGGCGCGAAAATTCTTGAGATGGAGCTTCCGAAGGACTGGCAGATCGTGCAGATTCTGACGACTGTGGATGCTTCCACTTATGAGATGTATTTGAACAATATGCGTTCTATGATGATGGAGCAGGTGTTTGCCTCGGATGTGGTGATTTTTAACCGCTGTACGGATGAAACTCCCAGGGCGAAGTTCCGGCGGACAGTAAAAGCATTAAACCGGAAGGCTCAGATTGTCTATGAGCGGGAGGACGGAAGTATCGATCAGAATGACGATGAGGAGCTTCCCTACGATATCACGCAGGATTATCTGGATATTCCCGATGAAGATTATGGTATTTTCTATCTTGATGTCCAGGATAATCCCAAACGGTATGAGAGAAAAACCATCCGTTTTCTTGCATTGGTTTACCGTCCTGAAAAGTTTGGGAAGAAGCCGCTGTTTGTGCCGGGACGTTTTGCCATGACCTGCTGTGTGGAAGATATACAGTTTATCGGCATGAAGTGTAAGTATGATAAGGCGGATGAAATTCCGCATAAATCCTGGGTGTATCTGACGGCGCAGATTCATGTGGAGTTTGCAAAGGAATACCGAGGAAAAGGACCGGTTCTATATGCAAAAAAAGTAGAGCCTGCCGAGGCGCCTCAGGATGAGCTGGTGTACTTCACCTGATTTTTCTGTACGGAAATAAATCTTCTGTGCGGAAAAAGGTATTGACAAATACAGAGAAAACGACTATGATTACTTCATTGATACGAAAAACCAATGACAGAGAAGAGTAGACTTTTTTTGAAATCACAGAGAGCTGCCGATGGTGGGAAGGCGGTATGGAGAGATCAGTTGAATGGACTCTGGAGGGCAGTTCTGAAAGGCGCCGAGTAGGAACTGACGGGGAGCGGACCCGTTATCCGGCCGACGTACATGATTGTGTATGAATGAAAGTGGGCATTATTGTCAATTTGAGTGGTACCGCGATAATACTAGTTTATTACCGTCTCAGGATTTTCCTGAGACGTTTTTTTGATTGCATGGGAAATTTTGTTCCTGTGCGATCAAAAGAGGCTCTGCTGAGGATCACACCCCGGCGGGACAGAAGATGCCGCCCAGACGGGAGTCTGTCTTGTTGTATGGAAAATTCCGTCTGGAGAGAGTTGTATGGGCAGAATATTGCCCCAAAAGGAGGAAATGGAATATGAAAAAGAGAATTGTAACATGTTTATTAACAGGTGTGTTTGCAGCGTCATTGCTTGCCGGATGCGGCAGTACAGGAGGCAGCAGTGCGGATCAGGGATCTGCGGCAGCGGAAGGAGATTCCTCCGCTGAATACAAAGTGGGTATTGTAAATTATGTGGATGACGCTTCGCTGAATCAGATTATTGAAAATATCCAGACACAGCTGGATGTCAGAGGAGAAGAGCTTGGCGTGACTTTCAATTATGAGGATTACTATGATAATGCGCAGGCAGATTCTTCTGTGCTGAATCAGATTGCGGCGGATCAGGTGGCTGATGATGTGGATATCATTGTGGCCATCGCCACGCCGGTGGCGATTGTAATGCAGACAGCTACGGAAGGAACCGATATCCCGGTGGTTTTCTCTGCTGTAACTGATCCGGTAGGGGCGGGTCTTGTGGAATCCATGGACGCTCCCGGCGGAAATATGACAGGGACTTCTGATGCTTTGGATACGACGGCAATTATGGAACTGATGAAAGCGCAGAATCCGGATCTTTCTACGATAGGACTTCTTTATGACACAGCGCAGGACTCCTCAGAGGCGGCCATTGAGGAGGCAAAGGCATGGTGTGATGAGAATCAGATCGAGTATGTGGAAGAGACAGGAAGCACTACAAATGATGTGCAGCTGGCGGCAGAGTCTCTGGCGGCAGACGGAGTAGATGCGGTATTTACTCCTACTGACAATACGATTATGACAGCAGAGCTTACGATTTATGAAACTTTTGCGGAAGCCGGGATCCCTCATTACTGCGGAGCTGATTCCTTTGCTTTAAACGGCGCTTTCTGCGGATATGGTGTAGATTATGCCAATCTGGGTGTTATGACAGCGGATATGATTGTTGATATTCTTGTAAATGGCGAGGATCCGGCGGAGACTCCGGTACAGACCTTTGATAACGGTATTGCGACTGTCAATACAGAAATCTGTGAACAGCTTGGTTATGATCTTGAGGCGGTAAAGGCTGCCTTCGAGCCGCTTTGCACACAGGTAAATGAAATTCAGACTTCAGAAGAGTTTGAATAAAGATACTGCGGTTCACAGACTGCCTGAATGGCGGAGGAAAGTCTGTGAATCGTAATATGAGGGAAATCGGATTTTGTTTTCAGGAGGAATAGAGGATGTCTACCTTTTTTACTGCGGCTATTTTTCAGAGCGCGCTGGAACAGGGGCTGATTTATGCGCTGATTGCGCTGGCGCTGTTTTTAAGTTATTCTATGCTGAATGTCTGTGATCTTTCTACAGACGGATGCTACACGCTGGGCTGTGCGACAGGCGCGGTTGTTGCGATTGCGGGGTATCCGGTTCTGGCGATTGTGGCGGCCATGGGAACGGGAGTATGCTCCGGGCTGGTAAATGCTTTTTTACAGACAAAGATGAAAGTGGAAAGCATGCTGGCTGGTATTATTGTTAATACGGGACTGTATACCATCAATATTACTATCATGGGGAAATCCGTGATCAGTATGAATGATACGGAGACTCTGTTCACCCGGATGCAGGATCTGTTGGAAAATACTCCTCTCGCGGATGCTTCAGATCTGATTCTGGCGTTGATTTTTGCGGTGGTTGTCCTGGTGCTGCTGCTGTTATTCCTGAATACCAGACTGGGACTTTCCATCCGGGCTACCGGCGACAATCCGGATATGGTGAAATCGTCTTCTATTAATCCTGCTTTTACCACGACAGTAGGACTCTGCATCGGCGGCGCCATGACTGCTCTGGCCGGATGTCTGATTGGAGAGTATCAGAAATCCTGCGATATCAATATGGGTACCGGCATGGTGACTGTGGCGCTGGCGTCTCTGATTATCGGCGAGACAATTTTCGGAAAATGTTCCATCCGGGTGCGTGCTGTGGGCGTTATTGCCGGTTCCTGTCTGTACCGGGTGATCGTTGCCATTGCCCTGCGCTTTGATCTGCCGGCGACAGCGCTTAAGCTTGTTTCGGCGATTATTGTAGGTGTGGCGATTTCCATGCCTGCGATCAAACAGATCATTGCTTTCCGAAGAACCAAAGCGGCAGCTGTGGCAAAACGGAAGAAAATGCAGGGAGGTGGAAGATAAGATGCTTCAGCTGATTGACATTTCAAAAACTTTCAATAAAGGAACAGTGAACGAAAAAACGGCGTTAAGCCACCTGAACCTGAATGTGAAGGACGGAGATTTCATTACAATTATCGGATCTAACGGCGCCGGGAAATCTACGATGTTCAATGCGGTCTGCGGAACCTTTTTTGTGGATGACGGCGCGGTGATTCTGGACGGAAAAGATATTACTTATGAGAAAGAGTTTGTCCGGAGCAGATATATCGGCCATTTATTCCAGGATCCCATGAAAGGTACTGCGCCCAATATGAGTATTGAGGAAAATCTGGCGTTGGCCTATCTGAGGGCTTCCGGCGGACGGGGCAGAATCTTCAGCCGCGTTTCCAAAAAGGAAAAGGATTTCTTCCGTGAGAAGCTGGCGCTTCTGGATATGGGGCTGGAAGACCGCATGAAAAATCCTGTGGGACTTCTTTCGGGCGGTCAGCGTCAGGCGCTTACGCTTCTGATGGCTACGCTGGTTACGCCGAAAATTCTTCTGCTGGATGAGCATACGGCGGCTCTGGATCCGGCAACCGCTGAGAAGGTGCTGGAGCTGACGAAAAAAATCGTGGCAGAAAACCACCTGACCTGCCTCATGATTACGCACAATATGCAGTCGGCTCTGGAACTGGGCAACCGGACAATTATGATGAATTCCGGAAATATTATTCTGGATGTGGAGGGCGAAGAGCGGGCCGGGCTGACTGTGGATGATCTTCTGGAGAAATTTAAGGAAGGGGTCGGAGCGCAGCTCGATAATGACAGAATGCTTCTGTCATAATTGTATATTTTATAATCCGAATGCCGGGAAAACTTCCGGCAGTGACGGCGCCTGGTCGGGGCGGCGCAAAAAAAACCATCTCCCCCGGGTTTTTTTTTTTCTGCGGGGGGGGTGGGGGTATCGCAAAAAAAAATCCCCCCCCCCGAA